>NZ_JBYSXL010000089.1:5491-15420 GCF_058782155.1 Methylobacterium sp. FW306-05-D | reverse complement strand
CCCCGTGCCCCTCGGCCAGGGCCGCCGCCTCCCCCATCGCCTCGATCGCCGCGATCAGCATGAAGTTGCCCGCGAGCTTGACCGCGTTGGCGCAGTGCGGCGCGGGCCCGAAGCCCCAGGTCCGGGCGCCCATGGCGTCGAGGAGCGGCTGGGCCCGGGCGATTGCCTCCGGGTCGCCGGCCGCCACGATGTTCAGGGCGCCGGCCTCGGCGACGTCCGGGCGTCCGAAGACCGGGGCGGCGATGTAGGGCACACCGGCCCGTTGGTGGATGGCGGCGAGGTCCTGGGCCAGGGCCACCGAGATCGTGCTCATCGAGAGGTGCAGGCCCGGGCGGGTGCCGCCGTCGAGGAGGCCGCCCTCGACGATCACCGCCCGCAGGGCCGCGTCATCCGCCAGCATGGTCACGGCCGCGTCCCCCGCGAAGGCCTCGGCGGCGCTCGCCACCGGCGTCACCCCCGCGAGCCCCTCCGCCGCGCCCGGCGAGCGGTTCCAGACCCGGACCCGGTGCCCGGCCCGGACCAGGCTGGCGGCCATGCCGCGGCCCATCCGGCCGAGGCCGATCACGCCGACATCGAGGCTCTGACTCATGACGTATCTCCCGTTGCGGTGGCCCGGCGCTCAGTGACCGTCGAGGAATTCGAGCGTCAGGGCGTTGAACCGGTCCGTCGCTTCCATGTGGACGAGGTGGCCGATGCCCGGCAGCACCACGGCGCGCCCGCTCGGCATCTGGCCGGCCAGCGTCCGCGCATGCTCGGCGTTGCGCCCCATCCCGGCCCGCAGGGATTCCGGCGCGAAGGGTTTGCCGGGGGCGTTGTGGTCGTTCTCGCCCATGACGAAGAGCGTGGGGATGGCGATCAGCGGGATCTCGTGCACCACCGGCTGGCCCCAGATCGCCTGGTAGGAATTGACGAAGGACTGCAGCCAGCGCGGATACTCGCCCGACCCCTTCACGCGCTCGCGCAGCGACACGAAGGGCTCGATGGCCGAGGCCGGCAGCGACAGGGCGTAGTTGGTCATCAGCTGGCGGCGGTAGGATTCCGCCGTGGCGTCGCCCTCCAGGCGCAACAGGGTGGCGTCGGAGACCGGCGGCACCGTGAACCGGTAATCCTCCAGGCCGATCGGCGCCTCGAGGACGAGGCTGTTGACCCGCGTCGGGGCATTGCGCGCGAGGCGCACCGCCAGCATCCCGCCCATGGAATGCGCCACCACGTCGACCCGCGCCAGGCCCAGGGAATCGAGCAGCGCCACGGTGTCGGCCGCCATGGCGTCGAAGGTGTAGGCCCCCACGGGCTTGGCCGACTTGCCGAAGCCGAGCTGGTCGACCGCCACCGCGCGGTAGCCCGCACGGCTGAGCGCCTCGATCACCGGCTGCCAGTAGCTCGACGGGAAATTGCGCCCGTGCAGCAAGAGGACGGTGCGCCCGTTGGCCTGCCCCTCCGCCGGCACGTCCATGTAGGCGAGGCGCTGGCGCTCGCCGTCGCGCATCCGCTCCAGGAAGAAGACCGGGTAGGGATAGGCGAAGCCCTCCAGCCCGATGCCGAGGGGCGTCGCCTCCGCGGCGGCGGTGGTCTGGGCGGCCGGCTGGGCAATGGCGGGCGCCAGGGACACAGGCATCACGGACATCTGGGCCGCCAGCACGAGGGCGGAGATCTTGAGAGGCGCGTCCATCGGGGTTCCCGGCAGCGGCGCGCAGCGCGGCGCGTCCGCCGTGACATAGGGCAGATTCGGCCCGCGCACCGCTCAGCCGAGGTGACAAAGGACACCTCGGGTCGCGCCGCCTCTTGCGAAACCCGGCGTCGCGTCCCAGGGGTCCGTCCATGACGAAGGATGCCCCAAGCGCCGAAGCGAAGCCCCCGACGGAGGGCGGGATGGATGGCGGGACGGACGGGTTGCCGGTGCGCGAGCGCATGCTGGCGCTGCTCGCGATCGGCCTCGCCATGACCATGGCGGTGCTCGACGGGGCCATCGTCAACGTCGCCCTGCCGGTGATGGCCAAGGACCTCGCGGTCGAGCCCTCCGCGGCGATCTTCGTGACCAACAGCTTCCAGATCGCGGTGACGGCCTCGCTCCTGCCGCTGGCCTCGCTCGGCGACATCCTGGGCTACCGCCGGGTCTACCTCACCGGGCTCGTCCTGTTCACGGCGGCCTCCGTGGCCTGCGCCTTCGCCCCCTCCCTCGACTGGCTGGTGGCGGCGCGGATCGCACAGGGGCTGGGCGCGGCCGGGATCATGAGCGTGAACATCGCCCTGGTGCGCTTCATCTATCCCCACCGGCTGATCGGGCGCGGCGTCGGCAACGTCGCCCTGGTGGTGGCGATGGCCTCCGCCGCGGGGCCGACGGTGGCGGCCGCCATCCTCTCCGTGGCGACCTGGCCCTGGCTGTTCCTCGTCAACCTGCCGGTGGGCCTGATCGCCCTGACGGTGGGCGCCCGCACCCTGCCGGTGACGCCCCGCAGCGGCGGGCGCTTCGACATCCGCAGCGCCGTCCTCAACGCCCTGACCTTCGGGCTCCTCATCATCGGCGTCGACGGGCTCGGCGACCCGGCGACCCGGGGCGTGGCGCTGGCCGAGATCGGTGCGGCGGTGGCGGTGGGGGCAGTCTTCGTCCGGACCCAGACCCGGATGGCGCGGCCGCTCCTGCCGGTCGACCTCCTGCGGATTCCCGCCTTCGCCCTGTCGATGGTGAGCTCGATCGCCTCCTTCGGCGCGCAGATGATGGCCTACGTCGCCCTGCCCTTCTATTTCCAGGACGTGCTGCGCCTGTCCGAGACGCAGACCGGCTTCCTGATGACGCCCTGGCCCATCGCGATCGCCCTGATGGCCCCGATCTCCGGGCGCCTCGCCGACCGCTACGCGCCGGGCCTCCTCGGCGGCGCCGGCCTCGGCCTGATGGCCTGCGGCCTGACCGCGGTCGCCCTGCTGCCGCCGGGCGCGTCCCACCGCGACATCGCCTGGCGCCTGACCCTGTGCGGCCTCGGCTTCGGGCTGTTCCAGTCGCCCAACAACAAGGTCATCATCACCAGCGCCCCGCGCGAGCGCAGCGGCGGGGCGAGCGGCATGCAGTCCACCGCCCGCCTCACCGGCCAGTCCTTCGGCGCCGCCCTGGTGGCGGTGATCTTCGGCCTGCACCAGGGCGGCGCGCCGGCCGGGCCGGTGGCCGCCACCCTGTGGTGCGCCGTCGGCCTCGCGGGCCTCGGCGCGGTGGCCAGCGTCCTGCGGCGCAGCCCGCGGGGCTGAGCGGCCGCGCCGATCGCACCAGCGCCCGTCCCGCGCGTTGAACCGGACGAAGGCCACCCGTGGCCCGGCCCGCGGGCGGGCACAGGCCGCACGGGGGCCGGGCCCTCACGAAGGACGATCCCATGCATCTCGACCTGTCCGGCAAGCGCGCCCTCGTCAGCGGCTCCACCAGCGGAATCGGCTACGCCATCGCCAAGGCCCTGGGCGAACTCGGAGCGAACGTGGCCATCAACGGGCGCACCCAGGACCGCGTCCGCGACGCCGTCGAGCGCCTGAAGCGCGAGACCAATCACGCCGGCTTCATCGGGGCGCCCGGCGACGTCGCCAATCCGGACGGGGCGGCCCGGGTGGTCGCCGGGCTGCCGGACGTCGACATCCTGGTGAACAACACCGGCATCTTCGAGCCCAAACCCTTCTTCGAGATCCCGGACGAGGACTGGCACCGGTTCTTCGACACCAACGTGATGAGCGGCGTGCGCCTGTCCCGGGCCTACACCCCCGGCATGGTCGAGCGCGGCTGGGGCCGGGTGGTCTTCATCTCCAGCGAATCCGGCGTGAACATCCCGGTGGAAATGGTCCATTACGGGATGACGAAGACGGCCCAGCTCGCGGTGGCCCGGGGCCTCGCCGAGACCGTGGCGGGCAGCGGCGTCACCGTGAACAGCGTGCTGCCCGGCCCGACTCTGTCCGAGGGCGTCGCCGAGTTCATGAAGAGCATGGCCCAGGGGCAGGACGGGGGCGCGGGCGGCGCGGTCGACCTCGACGCGGCCGGCCGGGCCTTCGTCGCCGAGCACCGCCCGACCTCGCTGATCGGCCGCCTCGCCACCGTCGAGGAGGTGGCCAGCATGGTCGCCTACATCTGCAGCCCCGCCGCCAGCGCCACCAGCGGGGCGGCCCTGCGGGTGGATGGCGGCGTGGTGCGCAGCATCCTGTGAGGATGCGCCCCGGGGACGGGAGCGCCGCTTAAGACAATCGTAACGCCTCCCGCCGACCCTGGCCCGCGCGGACGGGAGGGACGGCGAATGGGGGATTATGCGCTGGAGGGACCGCGCTGGGGCGCGGGCGCGGCGGGCACGGGCGGCGGCACCGTCACCTGGGCCTTCGACGGCACGATCCCGCCCTCCTTCGTCGGCATCCTCCAGAGCGCCTTCGCGACCTGGGCGTCCTACGCCAACATCACCTTCCAGCAGGTCGCCTCCACGGCGGCGGCGCAGATCGACTTCACCCTCGCGGGCATCGACGGCCTCGGCAACACGCTCGGCTACGCGAACTACTCCTACAGCGGCCAGCGCATGCAGTCGGCGGCCGTGACCTTCGACAGCGGCGAGGGCTGGCACGCCGCCGGCGCCCGGGTGGTCAGCACCCAGAACGTCGACCTCGCGGTGGTGACCCTGCACGAGATCGGCCACGCCCTCGGCCTCGACCATTACAACGCCAAGCCCGAGGTGATGAACGCGGTCCTGAACCCCTCCGTCACCGCCCTCGGGGCCGGCGACATCGCGGGCATCCAGGCCCTCTACGGCGCACCCGCCGCAGTGACCGCGGCGGTCCCGGCGGCGTCCCTGACGCCCGTCGCGAGCCCCACCGTCACGAGCCCTCCCGTCGCCAGCGCCCCGGCCGAGGGCGCCGTCACGGCGGTGTACCGGTTCTACGACACCCATACGGGCGATCACTTCTACACGACGAGCACGGTCGAGAAGGCGCAGATCCAGCAGACGCTGCCCTGGTTCACCTACGAGGGCACGCCGTGGGCGGCCCCGGCCAAGGGCGCGGGCACCGTCGACGTGTTCCGGTTCTTCGACACCGGCTCGAACGCCCACTTCTTCACCACGAGCGTGTCCGAGCGCGACCAGGTCCTCAAGACCGCGCCGAGCTACAAGTACGAGGGCGTCGCCTTCGAGGCCTACGCGGATGCGGGCGCCCCCGGCGGCCTGACTCTGGAGCGCTTCTACAACACCCAGACCGGCCAGCATCACTTCGCCGGCAGTGCCGAGGAGGCCAACGGCATCAACCACGGCGCCGCCGGCCCGGGCTGGATCGACGAGGGCAAGGGCTTCACCGTGCACCTCCCCACCGACACGATGATTTTCGCCTGAGGGCGGGCTCGGCTGTCCGCCTGGGGGCCGACCCGGCGCGCCGCGGGGGCGCCTACTCGGCCTCGGCCTCGAACATCTCGTCGAAGGAGTAGCCCGAGCCGCGCACGGTGCGGATCGGGTCGCTCTGGCGCGGGCGGTTGAGGGCCTTGCGCAGGCGCCCGACATGGACGTCGACGGTCCGCTCGTCGATGTAGACGTCGTGGCCCCAGACCCCGTCGAGGAGCTGCTCGCGGGAGAACACCCGGCCGGGGCTCTGCATCAGGAACTCGAGGAGCTTGAACTCGGTGGGTCCCAGGTGGATCTCGCGGCCTTCCCGGCGGATGCGGTGGCTGACCCGGTCGAGCTCGATGTCGCCGGCCACCAGCAGGTTGGCCACGTGGGCGGGCTTGGCCCGGCGCAGCAGGGCCCGGACCCGGGCGAGGAGCTCGGGCACCGAGAACGGCTTGACGATGTAGTCGTCCGCCCCCGTGCCGAGGCCGCGGATGCGGTCGCCCTCCTCGCCCCGGGCGGTGAGCATGATCACCGGCAGCCGCTCGGTCTCGCGCCGGGCGCGGATGCGGCGGCAGAGCTCGATGCCCGACAGGGCCGGCAGCATCCAGTCGAGCAGGACGAGGTCGGGAACCTGCTCCTGCAGGCGCAGGTCCGCCTCGTCGCCGCGGGAGGCCGAGTCGACGACGAAGCCCTCGGCCTCGAGGTTGTAGCGGAGGAGGAGGGTCAGGGCCTCCTCGTCCTCGACGATCAGGATACGCGTACTCATCGTGCGCTTTCGATCAGAGCGGCACGGGGTCAGACCGTGCCGGGCATGTCCACGGTGGCGTAGTTGGACGCGTCGTTCTTCGGGCGCTCGCGCTCGGCTAGGAGGTTCTCGCCGGTGACGAGGTAGTGGATCGTCTCGGCGATGTTGGTGGTGTGGTCGCCGATGCGCTCGATGTTCTTGGCCACGAACAGCAGGTGCGTGCAGAACGAGATGTTGCGCGGGTCCTCCATCATGTAGGTCAGGAGTTCGCGGAAGAGCGAGTTGTAGAGCGCGTCGATGGCGTCGTCGCGCTCCCAGACGTCGAGGGCCGCCTTGATGTCGCGGCCGGTATAGGCGTCGAGCACGTCCTTGAGCTGCTCCTGAACCAGGTCGCTCATGTGCTGGACGCCGATGACGATCTTCTGCGGCTGGATCTGGTCGGCGATCGCCACCACGCGCTTGGCGACGTTCTTGGCCAGATCGCCGATGCGCTCGATGTCGTTCGAGACGCGGATCGCCGTCACCGTCTCGCGCAGGTCGATGGCCAGGGGCTGGCGCCGGGCGATGAGCAGGATCGCCCGCTCCTCGATCTCGCGCTGGAGGGTGTCGAGCCGGGCATCGGCGGCGATCACCGCCTGGGCCAGGGCCGAGTCGCGGCGCACCAGGGCCTGTCCGGCCTCGGTCATCATCTTCTCGGCGATGCCGCCCATCTCGGAGATCGAGCGGCGCAGATCCTCGAGGTCGGTGTCGTAGGAGGTGACGATGTGGTCGGGCATGGGTGTGCTCCTCGATCGGGCCTCCGGTCCGGTGCCCGCCCTGATGGTGTCTGGCGCGGGCCGGAACCGGCCCGCACGGGTCGGTTCCGACCTGCCGAGGATCAGCCGAAGCGGCCGGTGATGTAGTCCTGCGTCTGGCGCTTCTCGGGATTCATGAAGATGCGCGTCGTCGGCCCGAACTCCACCAGTTCGCCGAGATACATGAACGCGGTGAACTGCGAGATGCGCGCCGCCTGCTGCATGTTGTGCGTGACGATGACGATCGTGAATTCCGAGCGCAGCTGCTCGATCAGCTCCTCGATGCGGCCGGTGGAGATCGGGTCGAGGGCCGAGGTCGGCTCGTCGAACAGGATCACCTCGGGACGCTGGGCCACGGTGCGGGCGATGCAGAGGCGCTGCTGCTGGCCGCCCGAGAGGCCCATGCCGGACTGCTTGAGCTTGTCCTTCACCTCGTCCCAGAGGGCGGCCTTGCGGAGCGATTCCTCGACGCGCGCGTCGAGGTCGGCCTTGGGCAGCTTCTCGTAGAGGCGCAGGCCGAAGGCGACGTTGTCGTAGATCGACATCGGGAACGGGGTCGGCTTCTGGAACACCATGCCGATGCGCGAGCGCAGCTCGTTGAGGTCGACCTTGGAATCCAGGACGTTCTGGCCGTCGAGGAGGATCTCGCCCTCCGCGCGCTGCTCCGGATACAGGCTGTAGATCCGGTTGAAGGTGCGCAGCAGGGTCGACTTCCCGCAGCCCGACGGGCCGATCAGCGCCGTGACCTGGCGGTCGTGGAAGTTGAGGTTCACCGACTTCAGGCCATGGAAGCTGCCATAGTAGAAGTTCAGGTCCTTCACGGCGATGCGGACCGGAGAGGTCTCGTCGGCCTTGTGGCGTCCGGTGAGCTGCGCGGACGTGATCCCGGGGGCGGCGTTCATCGGTTCAAGATCCTGTGGGTCGGAAGGCGGGGGAGGTGCGGCGCGCCGGAGGTCAGCGCGCGCGCTCGGACTTGATGACGAAGCGGGCCACGATCGACAGGGCGAGGATCGTGACGGTGATCAGCAGGGCGCCGGCCCAGGCCAGCTGCTGCCAGTTCGGGTAGGGCGAGAGGGCGAACTGGTAGATCATCACGGGCAGGTTCGGGATGCCGCCCATCAGGTTGCCGCCGAACCAGCTGTTGTTGTTCAGCGCGGTGAAGAGCAGCGGCGCGGTCTCGCCGGCGATGCGGGCGAGCGCCAGGATGATGCCGGTGACGATGCCGGCGCTGGCGCCGCGCCAGGTGATGCTCTTGATCACGATGGAGGGCGGGGCGCCCAGCGCCGCGCCGGCCTCGCGCAGGGTCGCGGGCACGAGGCGCAGCATGTCCTCGGTGGTGCGCACGATGACCGGGGTGGCGATGATGGCGAGCGCCACCGCGCCGGCCCAGCCGGAATAGGAGCCCATCGGGCGCACCATCAGCGTGTAGACGAACAGGCCGATGAGGATCGAGGGCGCCGAGAGCAGGATGTCGTTGAGGAAGCGGATGACGTCGGCGAGCTTCGAGTTGCGGCCGTACTCGGCCAGGAAGGTGCCGGCCATCACGCCGACCGGGGTTGCCACCAGGATGCCCAGGAAGGTCATCACCAGGCTGCCGAGGATCGCGTTGGCGATGCCGCCGCCCTCGGAGCCGGGGCCCGGCGTCGGCTCGGTGAAGAGGGTGGGCGAGAAGCCCTTGATGCCCTCGACCACCAGCATGAACAGGATCGAGCCGAGGACGACGATGCCGACCAGGGTGGCGAGGGTGCTGGCCAGGATCAGGGTCTTGTCGGCGATCCGGCGGCCGGAGCGGATCCGGCTGATCCGGGCCGGCGGGGCGGTGGTGGCGAGGGGGTTGGCGGCGTCCATGGCGGGTTCCTGACGTCTCGGAGAACGGGGGGAGGCTTCAGGCGATCGGCCTCACGCGACCTTGGCGCGGCGGGTGAGGATGCGGGCGATGATCAGGACGACGAAGGTGATGACGAAGAGGATGCAGCCCAGCGCCATCAGGGAATTGAGCTGCAGCCCGTCGGCCTCGTTGAACTCGTTGGCGATGCGCGAGGCGATGGTGGAGCCCGGGTCGAAGACCGAGCCCGAGAGGCGGTTGGCGTTGCCGATGACGAAGGTCACCGCCATGGTCTCGCCCAAAGCCCGGCCGAGGCCGAGCATGATCGCGCCGATGATGGAGACCGAGGCCTGGGGCACGAGGACGTAGCGCACCACCTCCCAGGTGGTGCAGCCGATGCCGTAGGCGCTCTCGCGCAGCACAGTCGGGATCTGGTCGAGCATGTCGCGGGTGATCGAGGCCACGAAGGGCACGATCATGATCGCCAGGATGATGCCGGCGGTGAGGATGCCGACGCCCGAGGGGACGCGGGCGTAGAACAGGGTGCCGACGATGGGCATGCCCTCGACCAGGTTCGAGACCGGCACCTGCACGAAGCGGGCGAAGAGCGGCGCGAACACGAACAGGCCCCACATGCCGTAGATGATGCTCGGCACGGAGGCGAGGAGCTCGATGGTCATCGAGACCGGCTTGCGCGCCCAGCCGGGGCAGAGCTGCGTCAGGTAGACGGCGATGCCCAGCGAGAGCGGCACGCCGATGAGCAGGGCGAGGACCGCCGAGGCCAGGGTGCCGACGATGGCCACGAGGGCGCCGTACTGCTCCTGCCCGATGTTCCAGGCGCTGGAGGTGATGAAGCCGAAGCCGAATTCCTCGAAGGCCGGCCGGGCGCCGTAGGCGATGGAGCCCAGGATGCCGGCGAGCACGAACAGGACCAGGAGCGCCGCGCCGTAGGAGGCTGCGCGGAACAGCGAGTCGCCAAGGCCGCCGGGCTTCTTCCGGGCCGCGGCGCGGTCGCGCGTCAGGGCGATCTGGTCAGTCAAGGCGGCCATCCGAATGTCTTCTCTTCACCGGGCGGCGTCCTACCCCGCGCCGGGCGCCGGCGCGAGAGGGGACCACCGGATCGTTGCCAAGGGAATCCCCGAGGGGATTGGCGGGGGGAGCCCGGCGCCGCGGGGCCGGGCTCGTCTGTCGCGGAACGTGGGGGCGCGGTGGCTCGCCCCCGGGGTGGGGGGGGGGGGGGG
>NZ_JBYSXL010000089.1:0-5481 GCF_058782155.1 Methylobacterium sp. FW306-05-D | reverse complement strand
CTCGCGGGCCGGGGCCCGCGAGGTCCGGCTCACATGTTGAGGACGGGCTTGCCGTCCTTGCCCTTGATCTCCTTCCACGCGTCGTGGATTAGGCCGACGACGGCGTCGGGCAGCGGCACGTAGTCGAGGTCGGTGGCGAGCTTGTCGCCGTTCTTGTAGGCCCAGTCGAAGAACTTCAGCACGTCGGCGGTCTTGGCCGGGTCGACCGGGTCCTTGTGGACCAGGATGAAGGTCGCGGCGGTGATCGGCCAGGCGCCCTCACCGGCCTGGTCGGTCAGCGAGATGCCGAAGCCGGGGGCGGACTTCCAGTCGGCGCTGGCGGCGGCGGCCTGGAAGGCCTTGTCGTCGGGCTGCGGGAACTTGCCGGCCTTGTTCTGGATCAGCGTGTAGCTGAGCTTGTTCTGCTTGGCG
Organism: Methylobacterium sp. FW306-05-D; assembly: GCF_058782155.1. Lineage (NCBI taxonomy): Bacteria > Pseudomonadati > Pseudomonadota > Alphaproteobacteria > Hyphomicrobiales > Methylobacteriaceae > Methylobacterium > Methylobacterium sp. FW306-05-D. Next base: position 5,070 of record NZ_JBYSXL010000089.1, on the reverse strand, counting down.
TAGGCCGACTCGACGTAGCCGATGGCGTTGGGGACCTGCTTGACGGTGGCGGTGACGCCCTCGTTGCCCTTGCCGCCCTGGCCCACCGGCCAGCTCACCGTGGTGGCCGCACCGAACTCCTTCTTCCAGGCCTCGGAGGCCTGGGAGAGATAGGTGGTGAAGATGTTGGTCGTGCCGGAGGCGTCCGAGCGGTAGACCGGGGTGATGTTGGCCTCGGGGAGCTTCAGGCCCTCGTTGAGCTTGGCGATCTTGGGGTCCGACCACTTGGCGATCTTGCCGGCATAGATCTCGGCGATGAGCTCGCCGGTGAGCTTCAGCTTGCCCGGCTCGACGCCCGGGATGTTCACCACGGTGACGACGCCGCCCATGACGGTGGGGAACTGGACGAGGCCGTCCTTCTCCAGGGCGGGGCCCTTCAGCGGCGCGTCGGTGGCGCCGAAATCGACGGTCTTGGCCTGGATCTGCTTGATGCCGCCGCCCGAGCCGATCGACTGGTAGTTCAGGCCCATGCCGCTGTCCTTGCGGTAGGCCTCGGCCCACTTGGAGTAGACCGGGAAGGGGAAGGTCGCGCCGGCTCCGGTGATGTCGGCCGCCCGGGCGGGGGCGAGGGTGGCGAGGCCGAGGCCCACGAGGGCGGCGAGGGTCGTGAATTTCATGTGCTGGTCTCCTGGGAGAGCGTGCAGCGGCCCGGGAACGAAGCCCCGCGCCGTTGTGCACTGCGCCATACGGTCGCTTGGACCAAGGCGGTATGACGATTGCGCGACAGTTCGATGACAGACGGCCGTGCCCCAGGGCGACCGGGCGCGATCCGGGCAGTTTGCCGGGCAGTTTGCCGGGGATGGCCGGACGGAACCGTCGCCCAGGCGCGGACCGGGTCCGCGCCTTGAATCGGAATCCGCGGGAGGCTATCGCCGGGTCCGAGGGTGAGTCGCGTCCGCCAGGGACCGGGACGGCCCCGCTGCCGGGTGCGGCCGCACGGCGCCCGACTCTCTCAGGCAAGGGATGCGCCATGACCGAGATCCGCCCGCGCCGCAGCGTCCTGGCGATGCCGGGGTCGAACCCGCGCCTGCTGGAGAAGGCCCGCACGCTCCCCGCCGACGTGGTGATGATCGACCTCGAGGACGGGGTCGCGCCCGAGACCCGGGCCGCCACGCGGGAGGCGGTCGCCCGGGCGGTGTCCGAGGGCGGCTTCGGCCCGCGCGAGGTCGTGGTCCGGATCAACGCCCTGGAGACGCCCTACGGCGAGGCGGATCTGGCCGCCATCGCGCCGGCCGGGCCCGACGCCATCGTGGTGCCGAAGGTGACGGGCGCCGATGCCCTGGTGGCGGTGGGCTCGCGCCTGCGCCGCCTCGGCGCGCCGGACCGGACCCGGACCTGGGCGATGATCGAGAGCCCGATGGCGATCCTGCACCTCGCCGACATCGCGAGCTCGGCCCGGGACGTCGACACCCGCCTCGCCTGCCTGATGGTCGGGCCGAACGACCTCGCCAAGGCCAGCCGCCTGCGCCTGGGCGTGCCGGGCCGCCCCGCCCTGATGCCCTGGCTGATGAGCGTGATCGCGGCCGCCCGCGCCTACGAGATCGACGCCATCGACGGCATCTACAACGATTTTCGCGATGCGACGGGCTTCGCGGCCGAGTGCGCGCAGGGACGCGATTGCGGCTTCGACGGCAAGATGCTGATCCACCCCGACCAGATCGCCCCGGCCAACGCCGCCTTCGGCCCGGGCGCGGACGAGGTCGCCTGGGCTCGGCGCGTGCTCGCCGCCTTCGCCGAGCCGGAGAACCGCAACCGCGGCGTCATCGGCCTCGACGGCAAGATGGTGGAGCGCCTGCACGCGGCCGAGGCGACCCGCACCGTCGCCCTGGCCGACGCCATCGCGGCCCGGACCGCGTGAACCCCGACCTCGCCGTCGAGATCCGGCTCCTCGACGCCCGCCTCGCCGGCTGGGGTTTTCCCCGCTGGGGCTCGGCCCAGGCCGCGGGCCTCGACCTCCATGCCTGCCTGGACGCGGCCCTGGAGCTGGCGCCGCAGGGCCCGCCGGCCCTGATCCCGGCCGGCTTCGCCCTGGCGATCCGCGACCCGGCCTGGTGCGGCCTCGTCTTCCCGCGCTCCGGCCTCGGCCATCGCGAGGGCCTCGTCCTCGGCAACGGCACCGGCGTGATCGACGCCGATTACGAGGGCCCGCTGATGATCTCGGCCTGGAACCGCAACCCGGACGGGCCCGGCCTGCGCATCGAGCCCGGCGACCGCATCGCCCAGCTCGTCTTCAGCCGCGTGACCCGGCCGGCGCTCACCATCCGCGACGCCTCCGGGGCGAGGGAATCCTCCGGAGAGCCCGGCGCGCGCGGCAGCGGCGGCTTCGGATCGACCGGACGCCGCTGACGGAACGTCCTCAGACGATGCCGCTGCCCTCGAAGGGCCAGGGCCGGCCGAGCTGCGCGGCCACCTTGGCGGGCTCGTGGCCCACCGCCGCCACGGCGGCCTCGACCTCCTCGCGCGGCACCTCGAAGCGGCGGGCCCAGTAGGCCAGGGTCCAGGGCTCCGAGACGTTGACGGTGGCGGGCTCGTGGTCGTTGCCGGAGGTCGGGGGGCTGCTCATGGCGGGTCTCGCGCAGGGATCGGTCCCTCCCTAACGCGCGGGCCGGCCGCCGGTGCGTTTCTTCCGCGCGCCGACCGCCCCCCCCGAAGCCCGCCGTCCCGCGCGAGCGGCCCTGCCGGCCCCGCGCAAGCGATCCTGCCAGCCCCGCGCAAGCGATCCTGCGTAGGTCCGCTGCATCGGATTTCTCACCCCCATCGGAGGCGTAGAGCCTTGGGCGTTCTGATCGGCCTCGTCATCGCAATCGGCTGCATGCTCGGCGGCTTCGTCGCCATGGGCGGACACCTCGTCGTGCTCTGGCAGCCCTGGGAGTTCGTCATCATCGGGGGGATGGGGGCGGGCACCTTCGTGATGGCCAACCCGATGAAGACGGTGGTGGATTCGGGCAAGGCGAGCATGGACGCCCTCACCGGCAAGGTGCCCAAGCGCAAGGACTACCTGGCGATCCTCGGCCTGCTGCACGCCCTGATGCGCGAGCTGAAGACCAAGCCCCGCAACGAGGTCGAGCCGCATCTCGACGACCCGGCCAATTCGGAGATCTTCAAGGCCTATCCGGACGTCGCCAAGAACGCCGACCTGGTGCTCTTCATTTGCGACTACGCCCGCCTGATCCTGATCGGCAACGCCCGCGCCCACGAGATCGAGGCGCTGATGGACGAGGAGATCAGCGGCTACCGCAAGGACCGCCTCAAGCCCTACGGCGCCGTGACCACGGTGGCCGAGGCGATGCCGGCGCTCGGCATCGTGGCGGCGGTGCTCGGCATCGTGAAGGCGATGGGCGCCCTCGACCAGTCGCCCCAGATCCTCGGCGGCCTCATCGGCGCCGCACTCGTGGGGACATTCTTCGGGGTGTTCATGTCCTACGGCGTGCTGGCCCCCTTCGCGATCAAGATCAAGACCATCCGCGAGAAGCAGAACCACGTCTACGTCATCGTCAAGCAGACCCTGATCGCCTACATGGGCGGGGCGGTGCCGCAGATCGCCGTCGAGCATGGCCGCAAGGGCATCTCGCTGGGCGACCGGCCCACCATCGACGAGGTCGAGAACGCCACCGTCAATGGCGGCGCACAGCGCGAGGCCGCCTGAGCATGGATTCCTCCGCCGGGAACGCCGCCGACATCCGGGCGCGCCTGATCGAGGCCGGGGGCCTGTCCCTCGACCGCATGCCGATGCTGAACGTGGTGTTCGACCGCCTCACCTCGGCCTGCTCGGACAACCTCAAGCCCCTCGTCGCCTCGCCGGTCTACTTCGCCTTTCACGGCTTCGGCAGCGGCCGCTTCGGCGAGATGCTCGACGCCTACGAGAACAACGCGGTGGCGGGCATCTTCCACGCCCCCGAATGGGACAGCCACATCCTGGTCGGCCTCGACCGGGACTTCCTCTTCACCCTGGTGGAGGCCCTCTTCGGCGCCGACGGGGCCGAGCCGCCGGTGGAGGACGAGCGCGCCTTCTCGAGTCTCGAGATCCGGCTGGCCCAGACCATCCTCGAACAGGTCGGCAAGGCCCTCGAATCCTCGTTCTCCCTGGTCTCCGCGACGCCGTTCCGGCTGGAGCGGACCGAGACCCGGATGGAATTCGCGGTGATCGGCGGGCGCAACAACAAGGCCGTGGAGGCCAAGTTCACGATCCAGGCGCTGAACCGCGGCGGCGAGATGTTCCTCATCCTGCCCCAGTCGGTGATCAACCCGATGCGCCCGGCCCTCTCGAAGGTGCTCACCGGCGACACCGCCGCGCGCGACCCGAAATGGACGCAGCAGATCGCCAGCGAGGTGCAGAAGGCGGAAGTGACCCTGCGGGCGGTGCTCGAGGAGCGCCTGCTGACGCTGGGCGAGATCGCCGACCTCAAGGTCGGCCAGATCATCGGCCTGGACGCGACGCCCACGACGCGGGTGAAGCTCGAGGGCAACGACCGGCCGCTGTTCTGGTGCCACATGGGCCAGGCCCAGGGCTCCTACGTATTGCGGGTCGACGAGGCCATCGCACAGGACAAGGAAGGCAGGGTCGATGACACCGTGGGTTGACACCATCCTCCTCGTGGCCCTCGTGGCGACGAGCGCCTGCGTGGTGCCGATGTACCTCAAGCTGAAGCGCCTCGACCGGACCCAGGCCGAGTACGGCCGCATCCTGACCCAGTCCGGCCACGCCCTGGCCCAGGCGGGCGACGCGGTGCGCAATTTCAGCACCGAGGGCCGCGCGATCCTGGAGGACCTCGACGAGCGCCTGGCCGAGGCCCGCCAGATCCTGGCGGACCTCGAGGCCGCCCGGCGCGGTCCCGCGGCCACAGGCGGCACGCAAGTGGCCGCGCAGGGCACGCAGGGCCGCTAATGCGCGCCGATCCGCTTGCGCCCCGGCCGACTTTCCCCGATCCTTTCCCCTCCGCTGCCAGCCGACCCTCCCCTGACCTTCGATTGCAGCCCCTGACGAGCGGACGATGAGCAACAGCCCCTTCGACGACGCGGACCTCTCCGCCG
>NZ_JBYSXL010000088.1:0-16162 GCF_058782155.1 Methylobacterium sp. FW306-05-D | reverse complement strand
GAATTGATGCGCCGGCCGTCGACGATCATGGTGCAGGCGCCGCACTGCCCGTGGTCGCAGCCCTTCTTCGAACCGGTGAGGTGCAGGTGCTCGCGGGCGGCATCGAGCAGGCTGGTGCGGGTGTCGAGCTCGAGTTCGCGGCGCTGACCGTTCACCGTCAGCGACACCTTCGCCAGCACGGGCTTCTCGGGGCCGGTCGCTTCGGGCCGGCCCTCGGCCCGCGCCGGCACTGCGGCGAGCGCTGCACAGGCCGTCGCACCGGCCATGACGTCACGTCGACTCAATTCGTTCTCTCCGAAACTTGGCATGGCGATCTCTGAACCTGTTGCGGAAGGCGGCTGCCGGCGGACGGGCGCCCGGATGCGTCGCAGGCCAGGAGAACGCGTGAGCGGGCGAACTTGGTCCGAGGCGCGACACGGAACCGCGTCGGTTCCGTCCGGACGTACGCCGGTCTCCTGCGAGGGGCGCGCGACGAAAACGCCGGAACCGCTCACCTGCTCCCTGGAATTTTTCCAGTCTCGGACGGCGCCAGCCGCCATGTGCGCCCCGACACCTCGCGGGCCGCATCGCCGCCGGGGATCGTCGATCCGGCGCAGCTCGGAGGACGCGGACAGGTCTGGCGAAGGGCGAACGGATCGAGGGGCGGACGCGGCGAACAACCCGCGGCACGGTCGAAGATCGGCGGCGGCACGGTCCGTCTCCGCACTCCGACGCCGTGGCCCGAGACCCCGGATGGCCTCGCCGGGAGGATGGGCCGCCCTAGCTCACCTGTCGGGTCTCGGGGCAGGACGCTTCGAAGACGATCGTCGCGGCAAAATCGTCTTGGCAAAGGTGCGTGATGCGAAACGGATTTCGGTGGCTCGGCCGGGTGGCGCTTCCCGTCGCGGCGCTGGTCGCGGGCGTCGGCGCCGCGAGCGCCGACTGCATTCGACACGTCTACAACCGCTCCCCCCTGACGCTGGTGGGGTCGCAGCAGGGCGGCCCCTCCTTCCTGGTGCGCCCGGGCGCCTCGCGCGCGATCCGGCTCTCCGGCCCCGGCAGCCTCGACCTGTCGGGCTACTGCTCGGCCTCCGGTGCCCAGGGCGGCGCGGCCGCGGTCCAGACCTCCCTGCGCTACACCGCGATCCTCGACCGCTGCTACGTCGAGATCGGCCACGACTTCTTCGACCGTGAACTCGGGCGCGGCTTCCTGCCCCGCGAGAGCATCGAGCCGTTCGCCGTCAACAACCCGAAGCAGGGCGATGTCGTGCTCTACACGGACCGCGCCGTCTGCGGGCCGCGCTAGACCCCCGGGCGCTCAGATCTGGCGCGGCACCTCGGGCATCAGCTTCAGGGGCCGTGCCAGTTTCTTCGAGAGGCGGCCCGCCGCCTCCACCGCGGCGCCCTCGGCGCTCGAAGCGTTCACGATCGCCAGGGCCTCCTCCTGGGAGGAGGACAGCACGGCGAAGACCCGCAGGGCCTCGCGTCGCTGCTTCACCGCCACCAGGAACACGTGGCTTTTCACCCGCTTGCGCTTGTTCTCCGGGGCGGGCGTCGAGGCTGCGCTCCGACGGCTCAAGGGCGGACCGGCATCCGCTGGCCCTCACCAGCCCGGGCTTCGTCGGCCCCCATGCGCGTCCCCCTCACGATCCCGCTCTCCCCGATCGCCCCGCGCCGAAAGCCGCGTCCGGCGTCGCTGCACCGGCCCGAAGCCCCGGCGGGGCCGGCGACCATGGGTCCGATCCGACGCTCACGAGACGACAAGGGCTGTCTGATCGCCCCGAGATTCCGGTCCGGCGGTCGGCACCCGCGCTCCATCCTGCACAGCTAGCGTCGATTCGGCAGATCTTCAACGTGAATGACCCCGGGATGAGCCCGAAGTTTCTGTGCGATGTCTTCCACCGAGCGCCGTGACAGCCGCACGAAGGTGATCAACGTTTCATCCAACTTCGGATCGTCCGCCCGCCGGTCACGAATTGCCGGATGTGCGACGCGCGCACGCCGGCGACCGCCTGCAGGCCGTCGATGGAGAGGCAGCCGGCCTCGGACATGACCCGCAGCGGCCCGATAGGCATCCGGTCGTGGTCGCGCTCCTGCGGCGGCTTCATGCCGGCGAGGATCACGAGCAGGATCACCGAGGTGGCGATGCCCGCCACGTAGAGGCCGCCGCCGACCGCGAGGCCCACCGCGGCGACCGCCCAGAGGCTGGCGGCGGTGGTGAGCCCCGTGACCACCTCGCCGCGCAGCAGGATCGTTCCCGCCCCGGGAAAGCCGATGCCGGAGACGACCTGGGCGGCCATGCGCGAGGGATCGAGGGTGACGGTGTGCGTGCCGAGCACGTCGGCGAAGCCGAAGGCCGAGACGATCATGATCAGGCAGGCCCCGACGCCCACCAGCATGTGCGTCCGAATCCCGGCGGCCCAAAGCAGGCGCTCGCGCTCGATCCCGATCAACCCGCTGAGGATCGCGGCGAGAAGCAGGCGCCAGACGATCTCGATGTTGCTCGGCATCCGTCGATCACCTCCGGTCCGGGACTGGCGAGGGGGCGCGCCACGGCCTCACCCGAGGAGCGCGGCCAGCGCGTAGCAGGCGGCCGCGATCAGAGCGGCCGCGGGCAGGGTCAGAATCCAGGCGACCACGATGTTGCCGGCAACCCCCCAGCGCACCGCCGAGGTCCGCCGCGCCGCGCCGACGCCGATGATCGCGCCCGTGATGGTGTGGGTGGTCGAGACCGGGATGCCGAGCCAGGTCGCCGTGAAGAGCGTGATCGCGCCGCCGGTCTCGGCGCAGAACCCCTGCATCGGGTTCAGCCGCGTGATCTTCGACCCCATCGTGTGCACGATCCGCCAGCCGCCGAGCAGCGTGCCCAGCGCCATCGCCGACTGGCAGGAGATCACCACCCAGAGCGGAACGTGGAACGAGGCGCCGAGATGGCCCTGCGAGTAGAGCAGCACCGCGATGATCCCCATGGTCTTCTGCGCGTCGTTGCCGCCGTGCCCGAGGGAGTAGAGCGAGGCCGAGACGAACTGCAGGGCGCGGAAGCGCCGGTCGACCGCGAAGGGGGTCGCGCGCACGCAGAGCCAGGAGACGATCAGCACCAGGAGGAGGGCGAGGAGGAAGCCGAGCAGCGGCGAGAGCACGATGGCGGCGGCGGTCTTGGTCAGCCCGCTCCAGACCACCGCGCTGAAGCCCGCCTTGGCGACGCCCGCCCCGATCAGGCCGCCCACGAGGGCGTGCGAACTGCTCGACGGGATGCCGAAGATCCAGGTCACGATGTTCCAGGCGATCGCACCCACCAGGGCGCTGAAGATCACCCGCGGGTCGATGATGCCGGCATCGACGATGCCGGTGCCGAGGGTCTCGGCCACATGCAGGCCGAAGAACAGGAACGCGATAAAGTTGAAGAACGCCGCCCACAGCACGGCGTATTGCGGGCGCAGCACCCGCGTCGACACGATGGTGGCGATGGAATTGGCCGCGTCGTGCAGGCCGTTGAGGAAATCGAAGAACAGCGCGACGGCGATCAGGCCGGCGAGGGCGGGCAGGGCGAGCGCGGTGGCCTCGGTCATCGGCGCGCCTACACGTTCTCGATCACGATGCCGCTGATCTCGTTGGCGACGTCCTCGAAGCGGTCGACCACGTCCTCGAGATGCCCGTAGATCTCGGCGCCGATGAGGTAGGCCATCGTGTCGCCGTCGCCGCCGTCCTTGCGATGGGCCCGATAGAGCGCCTTCAGGCCCCGCTCCTGCATCTCGTCCGAGAGGCCCTCGACCCGGGTGATCTGCTCGGTCAGTCCGTTGATCCGCCCCGCATGGGTGCCGATGGCGCTGAGGAGCGGGATGGTCTCGGCCGTGAGCCGGGCCGCCTCGATCACGGTGCCGCCCATCTCCCGCATCAGGGGTTCGAAGCTGCGGACCTCGTACAGGGCGATGGTCTTCACCGTCTTGTTCATCTGGTCGATGGCGTCGTCCATCGACTGGATCAGGTCCTTGATGTCGCCGCGGTCGAACGGGGTGATGAAGCTGCGGCGCACGGCGAGCAGCACCTCGGCGGTGATCGCATCCGCCTCGTGCTCGCGCTCCATTACCTGCCGGCAATAGCGCGGGACGGCGTCGCCGCCCTGGAGAACACCCTGCAGCGCCTCGGCCCCGGCGACCAGGGTGCGCGAGTGCCGCTCGAAGAGGTCGAAGAAACGATCCTCGCGCGGCATCAACGCCTTGAACCAACCCAGCATTCCGGACCCCGGCCTCGTACCGCTTCGTTAGCCAACTAGGGTTTCGGCGGGGATCGGCGAGGGCCGGACCGTTCAGAGCCGTCGCTTTGCGGACGGAATCATCGTCCGACGACGCTGCGGATGGTGAAGCTCGACTGGATGCGGGCGACGCCGGGCAGCTTGGAGAGCACCGAGCGGTGCAACCGCTCGTATTCCGCCATGTCGGCGACGCGGATCTTCAGGAGGTAGTCCGAATCTCCCGTCATCAGGTAGCAGTCCTGGATGTCGGGGCAGCGCCGCACGGCCGCCTCGAACCGGTTCAGGCAATCCTCGGTCTGCCGCTCCAGGGAGATCCGGGTCATCACCACGAGGCCGGCCGAGCCGGGCCCGTGGAGAAGCACGGTGTAGCCCCGGATGGTGCCGTTGCGTTCGAGCAGCCGCAGCCGGCGCAGGCAGGCCGAGGCCGAGAGCCCGACCCGTTCGGCCAGGGCGGCGTTCGGAATCCGCGCATCCTCGCGCAGGACCCGGATGATGGCGTCATCGATCTCGTCCGGCGGCAGGATTCGGTCTCCCTCGCGCGGCGCAACGACCGTGTCGGTCGCCGCAGGATCGTGCGCAGAATGGCATGTGCGTCGCAGGATCTGCAAGAATTTCGCGGCACCGCTCGCAGGATCCGGTGTCTCTGCGCTGGCGAGCGTAGGACGATCGGAGGCCGGCGCCTCCTGGCCCCGCCCATGCTTGGGGTCTCGGACCTCGGGGGAGACGTGCGATGCGGGTCCTGGTTCTCGGAAGCGGCGTGGTCGGTGTCACCACGGCCTATTACCTGGCCAAGGCCGGGCACGCCGTCACGGTGGTGGATCGGCAGGCCGCCGCCGGCATGGAGACCAGCTTCGCCAATGCGGGCCAGGTCTCGCCCGGCTACTCGGCGCCCTGGGCGGCACCGGGCATCCCGATCAAGGCCATGAAGTGGCTGATGATGCGCCACCGGCCCCTGGTGCTGTGGCCGACATTCGAGCCGCGCTTCTACGGCTGGCTCGCGCGCATGCTCGCGAACTGCACGGAGGAGGCCTACATCCGCAACAAGGGCCGCATGGTCCGCCTGGCCGAATATAGCCGCGACGTCCTGCGCGACCTGCGCACCGAGACCGGCATCGCCTACGACCACCGCACCCGCGGCACGCTCCAGCTCTTCCGCACGCAGAAGCAGCTCGACCATGTCGGCGACGACACCCGCGTCCTCGACACCTACGGGGTCGCCTACGCCGTTCTGGACCCGGCCGGGTGCATCGCGGCCGAGCCGGCGCTGGCCGCCGTGCGGGACAAGATCGTCGGCGGCCTTCGCCTGACCGGCGACGAGACCGGGGACGCGCACCTGTTCACGCAGCGCCTCGCGGCGCTGTGCGCGGGACTGGGCGTCCGCTTCCGCTACGGCACGCGGATCGACGGGCTGGAGGCCACCGGCGACGCGGTGACGGGCGTGGTCTGCGGCTCCGAGACCCTGCGGGCGGACGCCTACGTCGCCGCCATGGGGTCTTACACGGCGGCCCTGCTTCACCCGCTCGGGTTGCGCCTGCCGATCTACCCGGTGAAGGGCTACTCGCTGACCCTGCCGGTCACCAACCCCGACGCCGCGCCGGTCTCCACCGTCATGGACGAGACCTTCAAGGTGGCTCTCACGCGGCTCGGCGACCGGATCCGGGTCGGCGGCACCGCGGAACTCGCGGGCTTCAGCGATGCCCTGCGCGCGCCGCGCCGGGCGACCCTGGAACGCTGCGTCCGAGACCTCTTCCCGGAGGGCGGCGACCTCGCGGCGGCCAGGTTCTGGACGGGCCTGCGGCCGATGACGCCGGACGGCACGCCGATCGTGGGCGCGACCCGCTACGCCAACCTCTATACCAATACGGGTCACGGCACCCTGGGCTGGACGATGGCCTGCGGCTCCGGGCGGATGCTGGCCGACCTGATGTCCGGCCGCGCCCCCGACATCGACCATTCCGACCTGGCGCTGGCCCGCTACGCCGCCTGATGGGCTCAGGCGGTGAACCCCTCCAGGATCAGCATCACCAGAGGGATGGCGAGGCCGGCGAGCACGGTCTGCAGGGCGAGGATGCCGGCCATCAGCGGCGCGTCGCCCCCGAGTTGCCGGGCCATGATGTAGGACGAGGAAGCCGTCGGCAGCGACTGGAACAGCAGGGCTGTGGCGGCGGCCGGCCCGTGCAGGCCGACGGCGCGGCAGGCCAGGATCGTCACCGCCGGCATCAGCACGAACTTCGCGGCCGAGGCGACCAGGACCGGTCGCAGCCAGGTCCGCACCGTGCCGGGATCGAGGGCGGCGCCGACGCAGAGGAGCCCGAGGGGCAGGGAGGCCTGTCCCAGCGCCTTCAGCGTCGGCTCCAGGCCGGGCGGCAGGCCCAGGCCGGTGGCCTGCAGGGCGATGCCGAGGGCACAGGCGACGACGAGTGGGTTGAGGACGAGCTGGCGCAGGATCGCCCGCGGCGCGAGCCGGCCGCCCGATCCGAAGCGGGCGAAGACGAGCACGCACAGGATGTTGACAGTGGGGACGACCGCCGCGTTGGCGACCGCCGCGAGGGCGATGCCCTGCGCGCCGAACAGCCCGGCCGCCGCCGAGACGCCGACGTAGTTGTTGAAGCGCACGCCGCCCTGAAAGACCGAGGTGAAGGCTGCCCCGTCCAGGCCGAGCCGCGGCCGGATCGCGAGCAGCGCCAGGGCCACCACGAGGGTCGAGCCCACGAGGACGCCCGCCAGCGCGAAGACCGGCACGCCGTCGAGGCGGGCGGTGGCGAGACCGTGGATGAACAGGGCCGGCAGCAGCACGTAGTAGCCGAGGCGCTCCGCCTGGGGCCAGAACGCCCGGTCGACGAGCCCCCGGTGGCGCAGCGACACGCCGAGGCCGATCAGCAGCGCGATCGGGACGAGGGCGAGGACCACCGTCGCGGTCACGCGGCGCACCCGGTGAACACGGGACCGGGGGCGGAGAGGTGGCGCATGGAGCGGGACCTGGGGGAGGGGGACGCACCCCTCTACCCGGAGCGGGTTGCGGAATGGTACCCGCACCGGCGCATCCCCGGCGCGGAGGATCGGCCCGTCCCCGAAGATCCCCGTGGCGGCGAGTGCCGCGAGCGTAGCCATGGCCTCCGACTTGCATCATTTTGATGCAGGACCCCGGTGCGAATCGCCGGGTGCGCGGACCCCCTGATGGCGCCCGAACAGCCCTTGCCGGCCGGACTCGACCAGACCTATCGCCGGATCACCTGGCGGCTGCTGCCGTTCCTGATGTTCCTCTGGATCCTGTCCTGGATCGACCGGGTGAACATCGGCTTCGCCAAGCTGCAGATGCTCGCCGACCTGAAGTTCAGCGAGACCGTCTACGGCATCGGCGCCGGGATCTTCTTCATCGGCTACTTTCTCTGCGAGGTGCCGAGCAACCTGCTCCTCGAACGGATCGGCGCCCGCAAGACCATCGCGCGCATCACCCTGCTGTGGGGCCTGTGCTGCGTGGCGATGATGTTCGTCACCACCGCCGGCCTGTTCTACCTGCTGCGCTTCCTGCTCGGCGTGTTCGAGGCCGGGTTCTACCCGGGCGTGATCCTGTTCCTGACCTACTGGTACCCCACCGAGCGGCGCGCCAAGGTGTTCGGCCTGTTCATGTCGGCCTCCGCCATCGCCGGGGTGATCGGCGGGCCGCTCGCCGGCACGATCATGACCGGACTCGACGGCGTGAACGGCTGGTCCGGCTGGCAGTGGGTCTTCCTTCTGGAGGGCATCCCGTCGATCCTGGCCGGCATCGTCACGCTGGTCTACCTGACCGACCGGCCGGAGAAGGCCGGGTGGCTGACGCCCGAGCAGCGCGCCCTGGTCGCAGCGGACCTCGCCCGCGACGCGGCGGCGCACGGCCCGCGCGAGCACCGCATCCTGGCCTCCCTGCGCGACCTGCGGGTCTGGCAATGCATCGCGATCTTCTTCTGCATCATCACGGCGAACTCGGCCCTGACCTTCTTCGGGCCGAGCGTGGTCCGCGAGGCGGGCTTCACCGATCCGCTCACCATCGGCTGGATCATGTCCGGCGCCTATCTCTGCGGCGCGGCCGGAATGATCCTCAACGGCCGCCATTCCGACCGCTCGGGCGAGGCGCGGCTCCATTGCGGCGTGCCGGCCCTCGTCGGCGCCGTGGCGATCGCGCTCCTCGGCCTGCTCGTGCCGGTCAGCCCGGTGCTGTCGGTCGTCGCCCTCACGGTGGCGATCGTCGGCACCATGAGTGCGATCCCGGTCTTCTGGCAGATCCCCGGTCGCTTCCTGGCCGGATCGGCCGCCGCGGCCGGCATCGCGCTGATCAACTCGGTGGCGAACCTCGCCGGCTTCGGCGCGCCCGCGGTGATGGGCGCCCTGCGCGAACAGACCGGCTCGGCCGCCACCGGCCTCTGGATCGTCGCCGGCTTCGAGGTCGCGACGCTTCTCCTCATCCTCGCCTTCGTCCCGCCGGAACCCGCGGCCCTGAGCCGCCGGGCCGCGGCGCGCGCCGCGCACGAACCCGCCTGAATCCGAACCCCGCACCGCTCGAGAAGGACACCCCATGGATCGACCGGCCCTCACGCGCCGCAGCCTCGTCGGGGCCGGCCTCGGCGCCGTCGCCGCCACCGGCGCCCTGGCGCAGGCCGGCCCGACCCCGCCGAGCGCCCTCGCGACGGCGCCGAAATCCCAGGCCGGCCTCGGCCCGCGCCTGACCCTGCACGCCATCGACAACTTCCACGGCACCCCTGGCGCCGGCATGGTCTGCGACCTCGCGATCCGGGAGGGCGACGCCTATCGGACGCTCAAGACCGTGACCACCGCCGCCAACGGCCGGCCGGCCGAGCCGCTCCTCGTCGACGAGGCCCTCAAGGTCGGCCAGTACGAACTGCTGATGCATTTCGAGGCGTATTTCGCAACGTTCGGCGTGGCCCTGCCGCAGCCGAACTTCCTCAGCCTGGTGCCGGTCCGCTTCGTGATCCGCGACGCCGGACAGCGCTACCACCTGCCGGTGCTGTTCACGCCCTGGGGCTATTCCTACTACCGGGGCAGCTGACGCGCCGGCAGACCCCTCCGACCCACGACCCTTCGCGGAGCCCGAGACATCATGGCCGGCATCACCACACACGTCCTCGACGCGGATCGCGGGCGCCCGGCGCCGGGCGTGCGCATCGACTTCTCCGTGATGGAGGGCGGCGCCTGGCGCCTCGTGAAGAGCGTCGTCACCAATGCGGACGGACGCACCGACGCGCCGATCCTGCCCGGGGCGGAGACCAAGGTCGGGCAATACCAGCTGGAATTCCACATCGACGCCTACCTGAAGACCAAGCCCGGCGTGACCGAGGCCGACATCTTCGTCGACAATCCGGTGGTGCGCTTCGCGGTCTTCGACGCTGCGCAGCACTACCACGTGCCGATGCTGTGCGCGCCGGGCACCTGCGCCACCTATCGCGGCAGCTGACGGCGATGGCCGAGTCCGGAAAAGTCGATCTCGCCGCCGTCAACCGGCTCGACGCCGCCGCCTTCGTCGTGCGGTTCGGGGGGGTGTTCGAGCACGCCGCCTGGGTCGCCGAGCGCGCCTATGCGCACGGGCCCTTCGCCAGCGTCGACGACCTCCACGCGGCCATGATGCGGGCCGTGCGGGCGGCGCCGGCCGAGACCCGCATCGCCTTCCTCAACGGCCATCCGGAGCTCGCCGGCCCGGAGGCGCGAGCCCGCAGCATGACGGCGGATTCGGCCAGCGAGCAGGGCAGCGCCGGGCTCGACCACATGCCGCCCGCCGACGCGGAGGCCTTCGACCGCCTGAACGCCGCCTATCGCCGGCGCTTCGGCTTCCCCTTCATCATCGCGGTCCGCGGGCGGACGCGGGCGGAAATTCTGGCGATCTTCGAGGCGCGCCTGCGGCGGACCCCCGCCGAGGAGGAGCGGGCCGCCCTCGACGAGATCGCCCAGATCACCCGGATGCGGCTCGACCGCCTCGTCGCCGCCTCCGGGTGAGGGGGCCTACTTCAGGCGCGCGGCCGCCCAGGCGATGTGGTCGGCCATGAAGGTCGAGATGAAGTAGTACGAGTGGTCGTAGCCCTCGCGCATGTTGAGGGTCAGAGGAATGCCGGCGGTCTTGCAGGCCTCTTCCAGGAGCCACGGACGCAGGCCGTCGTCGAGGAAGCTGTCGGCGGTGCCCTGATCGACCAGGAACTCGGAGAAGCGGTGGCCGTCCGCGATCAGGGCCGTGGCGTCGTGGGCGCGCCAGGCGGCCGCATCGGGGCCGAGATACTTCTCGAAGGCGGGCTTCGACCAGCCGGCCGTGGAGGGCTGGGCAATCGGCGCGAAGGCCGAGCAGGACTTGAACCGCTCGGGGAAGGTGAGGGCGATGGTCAGCGCGCCGTGGCCTCCCATCGAGTGGCCGAAGATGCCCTGGCGGGACATGTCGGCGGGGAATTCCTTGGCGACGAGGGCGGGCAACTCCTCGGTCACGTAGCTCCACATCCGGTAGTTCGTGGAATACGGCGCCTGTGTGGCGTCGAGGTAGAACCCGGCGCCGGAGCCGAACTGCCAGTTATCCGCCTCGTCCGGGATGCCGGGGCCGCGCGGGCTGGTATCGGGCGCCACGATGATGACGCCGTGCTCGGCCGCCGCCTTGCGGTACTCGCCCTTGTCCATGACGTTGGCGTGGGTGCAGGTGAGGCCGGAGAGATACCACAGCACCGGCACCAGGCCGTGTTCGGCCTGCGGCGGCACGAACACCGCGAAGGTCATCGGGCAGCCCGTGGTCTGCGCATCGTGCTTGTAGACGCCCTGCGTGCCGCCATGGGCGCGGGCCTTCGAGATGGTTTCCATGGGTGTGCTCTCCTGATGGGGGCTCAAAGTCCCGTTCCGGGGCTGGGAAAGGGTGCGATGTCGGGCCACTGAAAGGAATGGTCGGTTCGCGCCCCTCCCTCTCCCCTCCGCGGGAGAGGGAGGCCCGCGTCAGCGGGTCGGGCCGGGACGAAGTCCCGCGAGAGGGGAGCACCGGTTCCGGAGAGGTCGCCCCCTCTCCCGCCTGCTCCGCAGGCACCCTCCCCCGCACGGGGGGGAGGGACCGGACACGATCTGTCCCGATTGGATCAGTAAACCACCACCGAGCGGATCGACTTGCCCTCGTGCATGAGGTCGAAGCCGTGGTTGATCTCCTCGAGCGGCATGGTGTGGGTGATCAGGTCGTCGATGTTGATCTTGCCCTCCATGTACCAGTCGACGATCTTGGGCACGTCGGTGCGGCCCCGCGCGCCGCCGAAGGCCGACCCCTTCCAGACGCGGCCGGTGACGAGCTGGAACGGACGGGTGGCGATCTCCTTGCCGGCCTCGGCCACGCCGATGACGATCGACTCGCCCCAGCCGCGGTGGCAGCACTCGAGGGCCTGGCGCATCACGTTGACGTTGCCGGTGCAGTCGAAGGAGAAGTCCGCGCCGCCGCCGGTCACGTCGAGGATCGCCTGGACGACGTGGTCGTTGCCGACCTCCTTCGGGTTGATGAAGTGGGTCATCCCGAACTTAGCCGCCATCTCCTGCTTGTCCGGATTGATGTCGACGCCGATGATCTTGTCGGCACCGACCATGCGGGCGGCCTGGAGAACATTGAGTCCGATGCCGCCGAGGCCGAACACCACGACGTTGGCGCCGGGCCAGACCTTGGCGGTGTAGATCACCGCGCCGATGCCGGTGGTGACGCCGCAGCCGATGTAGCAGATCTTGTCGAAGGGCGCGTCTTCCCGGATCTTGGCCAGCGCGATCGCCGGCAGCACCGTGAAGTTCGAGAAGGTCGAGCAGCCCATGTAGTGGAACAGGGTGTTGGACCCGCCCGGGCTGCCGCCGGTGGAGACGCAGGAGAAGCGCGAGGTGCCGTCCGGCATCACGCCCTGGCCCTGCGTCGCCCGGATGGCGGTGCAGAGGTTCGTGCGCTGCGACAGGCAGGACTTACAGTTGCGGCATTCGGGGGTGTAGAGCGGGATGACGTGGTCGCCGGGCTTCAGCGCGGTCACGCCGGCGCCGACCTCGCGGACGATGCCCGCGCCCTCGTGGCCGAGGATCGCCGGGAACTTGCCCTCGGAATCCAGGCCCGACAGGGTATAGGCGTCGGTGTGGCAGATGCCGGTGGCCATCAGCTCGACGAGGACCTCGCCGGCCTTGGGTCCCTCGATGTCGATGGTCTCGATCGTGAGAGGCTTCTTGGCCTCCCACGCGACCGCGGCGCGCGTCTTCATAGTGTTGTCCTTCAGGCTGTGATGATCACGGACGGCGGCGATGGATGCCGGCGCTTCGCCTCGCTGCACCCGGAGGGTGGCAAGCCGAACGGCCCGAAAATCTGGGTGGTGTTTGATGCCTCCGGGCTCGAGATGCAACAGCCGTGCGCGCCCGTTTGCGCCGGCGATGCGAATTTGGAATGACGGTCGCCGCGGCGCGACAGGATCGGACGGACCATGAAGGACTGGGAAGCAGGGCGGGACGCGCTGGTCGCGCCGGCGGCGGCGCGCAACCGGGCGGCGATCCTCGCGGTGCTGCGGGACGTGCTGCCCGAGACCGGCACGGTCCTGGAGATCGCCAGCGGGACGGGCGAGCACGCCGTGCATTTCGCCGCCGCGTTTCCGGCCCTGACCTTCCAGCCGAGCGACCCCGAGCCGGCCTATCGCCGCAGCATCGCGGCCCATGCCGAGGCCGCGGGCCTCGCCAACCTGCGGCCGCCCCTCGCCCTCGACGCCGCCACCGCGCCCTGGCCGATCGAGACCGCCGAGGCCATCCTGTGCATCAACATGGTCCACATCGCACCGTGGTCCGCCACGGAAGGATTGATGGCCGGTGCCGGACGCACGCTCCCACCGGGCGGAATCCTGTTCCTCTACGGTGCCTTCCGCGAGGGCGGGCGGCACACGGCGGAGAGCAACGCCGCCTTCGACCAGGACTTGCGGGCGCGGGACCCGCGCTGGGGCGTGCGCGACCGCGAGACCGTCGTCGAGACCGCGGCACGGCACGGCCTGCGCCTCGACGCCCGCCTGAGCCTGCCGGCGAACAACCTCGCGCTGGTGTTCCGGCGCGACGCGGCGGCGGCCGGGGCCTGATGCCCGCCGGCCCCGGGGACCGTGTCCGAACCGACCGCATCGGCCCCCTGAGGGACCGACTGGAGAGCCGGCAGATCGGGATCCACTTCGCCGCCATCGGGGCCGCCGTCGTCGCGGCGCTCACGGTGCCGGGCACCGCCGCGCTGGAGGCGGCGATCAACCCGGCCCTGGCGCTGATGCTGTTCGTGACCTTCCTGCAGGTGCCCCTGCGGGACCTGGCGGGCGCCTTCACCCGCGCCCGGTTCCTGGCCGCACTCATGGCCGTCAACTTCCTCGCGGTCCCGCTGCTGGTCGCCGGTCTCGTCCCATGGCTCCCCGCCGACCCCATGCTGCGCCTCGGCGTGCTGCTGGTGCTGCTGACGCCCTGTATCGACTACGTGGTGACCTTCGCGCATCTCGGCCGGGCCGACGCCCGGACCCTGCTGGCCGCGACCCCGCTGCTCCTCCTGGCGCAGATGGCGCTGCTGCCGGTCTACCTGACCGCCTTCCTCGGGGCGGAGGCGGCGCGGGTCGTGCAGGTCGGGCCGTTCGTCCAGGCCTTCGTCTGGCTGATCGCCCTGCCTCTGGCGGCGGCCGGTCTCGTGCAGGTCTGGGGCGGACGGGTGCCGGCCGGTCGCCGCGCCGCGGCCCTGCTCGGCATCCTGCCGGTTCCGGCGACGGCCCTGGTCCTGTTCGTGGTGATCGCGGCGGTGCTGCCACAGCTCGGCCCGGCCCGCGACGCGGCCCTGCGGGTCGTCCCCGTCTATGCGGCCTACGCCGTCGCGGCGCCGCTCCTCGGCTGGGGAACCGGACGCCTGTTCGGCCTCGACGCGGCCACCGGCCGAACCCTCGCCTTCAGCGCCGCGACCCGAAATTCGCTCGTCGTCCTGCCGCTGGCCTTCGCGGTTCCGGGCGGCGTGCCCCTGCTGCCGGCCGTGATCGTCACGCAGACGCTGATCGAACTGGCCAGCGAGCTCCTCTACGTTCGGCTCCTCCCGAGACTGGGACGCGGGGCATCGACGCCGAGACCCGCCGGCCGGGGCGATACCCCGCCCGCCGCCCGTCGCTGACCGCGCCGACAGATCGCGAGACAGGCGCGCAGCGATGAATGCGGCCGCGCAGAAGATCGCCGGCCAAGACCCGGCAGGCAGCGCGGAAAACGCCCTGCACGGTAAGATGTGAGGACGGTCAGCGCGCCAGGTCCCGCCGCGCCGCGCTGACAGAGCAAGCAATTCGTTCGACGAACCGGCTTGCGCGGCATGGCATTACGTTTTCCGCGTGCTTTAATCCTTAAAAATAGCCGAACGGCGGCGTGTCATGGGAGCAAAGCCTTAAGATGGACGTTCGCGTCTCCGACGTGTCCTCGCCGGACGCACGCACGCCAGGGTGGCTCTCCCGCGAAGCGATCGTCGCCAAACCGGGCTTCAACCGGTGGCTGGTGCCGCCCGCGGCCCTCGCCATCCACCTTTGCATCGGAATGTCCTACGGTCTGTCGGTGTTCTGGCTGCCCCTGTCCCGGGCGCTGAGCGTCGGCCAGCCGGCGCCGGCGGCCTGCCCGGACATGAGCATCGCCACGGCGCTATTCACGACGACCTGCGACTGGCGGGTCAGCGACCTCGTCATCGTCTTCTCCATCGGCATCGTGATGCTCGGCCTCTCGGCGGCGGTGTTCGGCGGCTGGCTCGAACGGGCCGGACCGCGCAAGGCCGGCCTCGCGGCGGCCCTGTGCTGGGGCGGCGGCTTCCTGATCGGGGCGCTCGGCGTCTCCGTGCACCAGCTCTGGCTGATCTGGCTCGGCATGGGCCTGATCGGCGGCATCGGCCTGGGGCTCGGCTACATCTCGCCGGTCTCGACCCTCGTGAAGTGGTTTCCCGATCGCCGCGGCATGGCCACCGGCATGGCCATCATGGGCTTCGGCGGCGGCGCCATGATCGGGTCGCCGCTGGCCACCCTGCTGATCAACACCTTCAAGACCCCGGATACGGCCGGCGTCTGGCAGACCCTCGCGGTGATGGGCGGGCTCTACATCGCGGCGATGCTCTGCGGCGCCTTCGGCTACCGCGTGCCGCCCTCCGGCTGGCAGCCGGAGGGCTGGACCGCGCCGACGGCCAAGAGCGCGATGATCACCTCGGGCCACGTCCATCTCGACCGGGCCCACCGGACCCCGCAGTTCTGGCTGCTCTGGGCGGTGCTCTGCCTCAACGTCTCGGCCGGCATCGGCGTGCTCGCCCTGGCCTCGCCGATGCTGCAGGAGATCTTCGGCGGCGCGCTGATCGGCCAGCCGGGCCTCGGCTTCGGGCAGCTGGATGCCGGACAGAAGACCCAGATCGCGGCGGTGGCGGCCGGGTTCGTCGGACTCCTGTCGCTGTTCAACATCCTCGGGCGCTTCTTCTGGGCCTCGATGTCGGACAGGATCGGCCGGAAGGTCACCTACGCGACCTTCTTCGCGCTCGGATGCCTGCTCTATGCGGGCGCGCCCTGGGCGGCCTCGATCGGCTCGAAGGCCCTGTTCG
The DNA here is from genome assembly GCF_058782155.1 of Methylobacterium sp. FW306-05-D. NCBI lineage: Bacteria > Pseudomonadati > Pseudomonadota > Alphaproteobacteria > Hyphomicrobiales > Methylobacteriaceae > Methylobacterium > Methylobacterium sp. FW306-05-D. The sequence continues at coordinate 359 of NZ_JBYSXL010000088.1, read as the reverse complement.
TGACCGTCTTCTGCGTGATCCTGTCGATGTACGGCGGCGGCTTCGCCACGATCCCGGCCTACCTCGCCGACATCTTCGGCACGCAGTTCGTCGGCGCCATCCACGGACGGCTGCTCACCGCCTGGTCGACGGCCGGCGTGGTCGGTCCCTTCGTGGTGACGGCGATCCGCCAGGCCCAGGTCGATGCCGGCATCCAGGGGGCGGCGCTCTACACGCGCACGATGTACATCCTGGCGGGCTTCCTGGCGGCGGGCTTCGTCGCCAACCTCCTCGTGCGTCCGCTGGCGGCGCGCTGGTTCATGAGCGACGCCGAACTCGCCGCCACGGCCGATGCCGTGGTCGCCGGACCGTCCCGCCAC
>NZ_JBYSXL010000087.1:0-16831 GCF_058782155.1 Methylobacterium sp. FW306-05-D | reverse complement strand
CCCCCCCGGCTCCCTCGCGCCCGGTGCCCCGCCCCGGCGTCCTCGCCATCGAGGCCTACGTGCCCGGCAAGAGCGGGGCGCCCGGCCATGTCAAGGTGCACAAGCTCTCCTCCAACGAGACGCCGCTCGGCCCGAGCCCGAAGGCGGTGGCGGCGATGCGGGCGGAAGCCGCCAAGCTCGAGCTCTACCCGGAGGGCACCGCGCGGGTGCTGCGCGAGGCAATCGCCGCCCGCTACGGCCTCGATCCGGCGCGGATCGTCTGCGGCGCCGGATCGGACGAGCTCCTGTCCTTCCTGGCCTACGCCTATCTCGGGGCCGGCGACGAGGGGATCTTCACCGAGCACGGCTTCCTGGTCTACCGGATCGCGATCCTGGCCGCGGGCGGCACCCCCGTGGTGGTGCCCGAGCGCGACCTGCGCGCCGACGTCGACGCGCTGCTGGCCGCCGTCACGCCCCGGACCAAGATCGTCTACCTCGCCAATCCCAACAACCCGACCGGCACCTACCTGCCCTTCGACGAGATCCGGCGCCTGCAGGCGGGCCTGCCGCCCCACGTCCTCCTCGTCCTCGACGGCGCCTACGCGGAATACGTGCGGGCGAACGACTACAGTGCCGGCCTCGACCTCGTGCTGGAGGCCAACAACGTCGTGATGACCCGGACCTTCTCGAAGATCCACGGGCTCGCGGCGCTGCGCATCGGCTGGATGGTCGGCCCGTCGGAGGTGGTCGACGCGATCAACCGCATCCGCGGCCCCTTCAACCTGTCGGGGGCCGGCATCGCCGCGGGGGCGGCCGCCATCGCCGACGACGTGCACGTGGCCGCGGCCGTCGCCCACAACGATCACTGGCTCGCCGCGATGACCCGGGCGGTGCGAGGCCTCGGCCTCCCCGTGACGCCGAGCGTGGCGAACTTCATCCTCGTCCACTTCCCCGACGCGCCGGGCCGGACCGCCGCGGAGGCCGACGCGTTCCTGTCCGCCCGGGGCGTCATCACCCGGCGGGTCTCGTCCTACGGCCTGCCCCACGCCCTGCGCGTCACCATCGGGGGGGAGGAGGCGAACACCGCCTTCCTGGAGGCCCTGACCGCCTTCGTCCAGGGCGAGACCCGTGCCTGAGCTCGACGCGCGTCCCCTGGAGACCCTGGCCATCGTCGGCCTCGGGCTGATCGGCTCCTCGATCGCCCGGGGCGCCCGGCAGTTCGGCCTCGCCCGGCGCATCGTCGCCATCGACCGCGACCCCGCGGTGCTGGAGCGGGTGCGGGCGCTCGCCCTGGCGGACGCGGCCACGGACGATCTCGCCGCCGGCGTGGCGGAGGCCGACCTCGTCATCCTGTGCGTGCCGGTGGGGGCCGTGGGCGCGGTGGCGCAGATCATGGGTCCGGCCCTGAGACCCGGGGCCATCGTGTCGGATGTCGGCTCGGTCAAGGCCTCGGTGGTTGCGGCCGTCGCGCCGCACCTGCCGGCCGGCGTGCATTTCGTGCCGGCGCATCCCGTGGCCGGGACCGAGTATTCCGGGCCGGATGCGGGGTTCTCGACCCTGTTCTCCGGGCGCTGGTGCATCCTCACCCCCGGCGAGGAGACTGACCCGGCCGCGACCGCGCGGGTCCAGGCCTTCTGGGAAGGCCTGCGCGCCATCGTGGAGACAATGACGCCGGAGCATCACGACCTCGTCCTGGCGATCACCAGCCACGTGCCGCACCTCATCGCCTACAACATCGTCGGCACCGCCGCCGACCTGGAGGCCGTGACCCAGTCCGAGGTGATCAAGTTCTCCGCCGGCGGCTTTCGCGACTTCACCCGCATCGCCGCCTCCGACCCGACCATGTGGCGGGACGTGTTCCTGACAAACAAGGACGCGGTGCTGGAGATGCTGGGTCGCTTCAACGAGGACCTCGCGGCCCTCGCCCGGGCGATCCGCTGGGGCGACGGCGAGGCCCTGCACGACCTGTTCACGCGCACCCGTGCCATCCGCCGCGGCATCGTCGCCATGGGCCAGGAGACGGCCGAGGCCGATTTCGGCCGCGGCCGCCCGAGCGACCCGGCGGCCTGAGGGCGAGCCGCCGCTCAGTAGAGCGGCGGGAGCTGCACGTTGGGGATCGGGAACGGGCCGAGCATCAGGCGGCCCTCGGCGAGGCGCAGGGGCGGCAGCGGCTTCAGCGCATCGTCGGCCGGGGCCGCGACGCCGGCCTCGGCGCTGGCCTGGTTCCGGCGGCCCCCGAGGAGCTGGCCCACGAGGCTGCCGATCAGCGCCCCCTTCTCTGCCCCGAAGCGCTGGCCCATGAGCTGACCGACCAGGGCCTCGACCCCGGCCGCCCGCAGGTCGAGCTGGCCCTGGAGCCGGTGCGCCGCGTCGAGGTCGAGGCGGCCCTTGGCCTGGAGCCGGCGCTCGCCCTTGGCCAGGGAGAGGAGCGCGAGCTCGAGGGCGCCGCCGGCCTGACGCCAGTCCTCCAGCTCCCGGGCCACGGTGCCGGTGCCGAGGGCGGTGGCGCGGCCCACGGTGGCGTCCAGGGCGAGGTCGGCCGGGTCGGCATTGCCCAGCGCCGCGTCGGCGAGCGGCAGGCGGATCCGGTTCACCCGCAGGCTGGTGTCGATGGCCCCCTCCGATTCGAAGCGTCCCGGCGTCGGGCGGGCATGGAGCTCGAGGTGCTCGGTGTCGAAGGCGATCGGGTCCGGCCCGGCCCCGCGCACCACGCCCTTGGCGCCGTTGGCCACCACGGAGGCGCGCACGAAGCCGTCGGAGGCGCCGTGGAAGCTGCCCTCCAGGGAGGTCCAGGTCGCGTCCGCGGTGAGGTCGCCCTGCTCGACGTGGAACGGGCCGCCGACCTCGAGGATGCCCTGGCGCGGCTGGTAGACCTGGGTCACCGCCGTCACGGGGCCGAGGGTGAAGCGGCTGTCGGAGCGGCTGAAGGCCAGGGAGGCGCAGCGCAGTTCGAGCCGGAACGGGTAGCCGGCGATGCTGCGGTCGGCGCAGGTCCAGGTCCGGCCCGCGGCCGCCTCCTGGGCCAGCCAGCCATCCATCTCGGTGGCGGCCCGGTGGCGGATGTAGAGCCAGCCGAGCGACCAGACGATCACGAGGGCGGCGAGGAGGATGTAGGGAAGGAACAGCCCCTTGCGCGAGAGGGGACGGGTCGGTGTCGGGCTCTGCGCCATCGCGTGTCGGTATCCTGCGCTCGCGTCACGGGCCTGCGGCCATCGTCAGGGCAGCCCGGATGCAAGGCTTGGCAGGGTCTCGGCGGCGAAAGCATGGCAGGGGCGCCCCGGCGCGGCAAAACGCGAACCCGTGACGCTGGAGGCGCGACCGCCCCGCCGCGGATCAGTTCGCGGCGTCGGCCTTCTGCTCGCTGCCGAGATCGGCCACGATGGCCTTGCGCTCGGCCTCGTCCTCGGCCAGCCGGTGGACATGCATCTCCGTCGCGCCCTTGTGCCGGGCCCGGGCGATCCAGTTCCGGTTCAGGCGCTCGCGCGGGCTCTGCCCGGCGGAGGCCACCGAGACGAGCTCGCCGACGCCGGCCGCGTCGCGGCGCACGGCCATCACCACCGCCTCGCCCATGTCGTCGAGCTCGGGCTCCGCCAGCTCGTGGATGCCGACCACGTAGCGGCGGCCGGACCGGCCGCGCCAGGCGCTGAGCACCAGGGCGGGGGTCCCGCGCAGGCCGGCCGTGGTCCTCAGACGTTCCTCGCGCACTTCCTGTCTCCGTGCTCGATCGTCCCTCAGGTCGCGGAGTGCGGCCGACCAGGACAGGGCTCTCTTGTTCGCCATTTGTTCCACATTAATCTTAACGTTTCGTTGGCGTCAAGGACGACGCCTCGGCCTCCAATCAGATGGGGACGACGCGAGTTATCCACAAGCCATGCACAGGGTCGATCGACCCCCGGCGGGCCGCTCAGGCGACGGGCGATCCGTTGCGCGAGGCCTGGGCGGGATCCGGAACCGCGTGTCCGGCGGCCGCGAGTTCCGAGCGGCCGACGGCCAGCAGCGCGTCGGAGGCCGCCTCGATCCGGCCCTGGACCACCTCGAGGAAGCGGGCCCGGTCCAGGCCCGGCGGGATCGGGGCCAGGAACTCGATCACGGAGGTGCCGGGCCGGCGGACCAGGCTGCGCCGGGGCCAGTGCAGGCCCGTGTTGAGGGCGACCGGCAGGCAGGGCACGCCGAGGGCGGCGTACAGGTGGGTGATGCCGAGCTTGTAGGCGGGGGGCGCGCCGGGCGGCCGGCGGGTGCCCTCGGGGAAGATGATGAGCTGGCGCCCGTCCCGGATGGCCTGGGCCGCGGCCTCGTTCATGGCGGCCATCGCCCGGGCGCCCTTGCTGCGGTCGATGGCGACCATGCCGGAACGCGAGAGGAACCAGCCGATCAGCGGGATCCAGAGCAGCTCGCGCTTGAGGATGTAGGCGAAGTCGGGAAAGGCCGTGACCAGGGCCAGGGTCTCCAGGGCCGACTGGTGCTTGGCCGCCACCAGGAGGGGACCGGGCGGGATGTTCTCGACGCCCCGGAATTCCACCCGGATGCCGCCCACCACGCGCAGGAGCCACAGCGTCACGCGCCCCCAGACCTGCGCCAGCCGGATCACGCCCCGCCGGGAGACCAGGGTCGGCAGGCCCCCGATCGCGATGATCGTGGTGGCGACGTAGAAGGCGAGGTTGAACGCGAGCGAACGGACGAGAAGCATCGGGAACCTGGAGGAGACAGCCCGGGACGGGGCGCGGCCCAGCTCCCGTGTAGCGTGCGATCTCGCCCCAGGCCATCCGAGGGCGGGATTATCCGAGCCCTCAGTCGCCCTCCGCCAGGGTGCCGCGCTGGCGCGGATCGGCGGCGCCCGCCAGCAGCCCGTCGCCGACCTGCACGGAATTGGCCGAGCCGGAGGTCGCCCCGACCCGGACCTTGTGGCCGCGGGCCCGGAGCAGGGCCAGGGTGTCGGGCGAGAGGCCCTCCTCGGCCATCAGCACGTCCGGCTGCCACTGGTGGTGGATGCGCGGCGCGGCGACCGCCTCGGCGAGGTTCATGCGGAAGTCGAGCACGTTGACGATGACCTGCAGCACCGTCGAGATGATGCGGCTGCCGCCGGGGCTGCCCGTCACCAGGACGAGGCGGCCGTCGCGGAAGACGAAGGCGGGGGTCATCGAGGAGAGCGGCCGGGCCCCGGGCGAGACCGCGTTGGCGACGCTGCCGACGAGGCCGTAGGCGTTGAGGGCGCCGGGCTTGGCCGAGAAATCGTCCATCTCGTTGTTCAGGAGCACGCCCGTGCCCTCCGCCACGAGGCCGAGCCCGTAGGAGAAGTTCAGGGTGGTGGTGTTCGAGACCGCGTTGCCGGCGCCGTCCACCACCGAGAAATGCGTGGTCTGGTCGGATTCGAAGGGGAGGGGATCGCCCGCCTTGACCTCGGCGGCGGGCCGGGCCCGGGCGGGGTCGATGCCGGTCCGCACCGTGGCCGCGTAGGACTTGGCGGTCAGGCCCTCCACCGGCACCTGCGTGCGGGCGGGGTCACCGAGCCAGGTCGCCCGGTCGGCATAGGCCGGCTTCATCGCCTCGGCCAGGATGTGGAGGGCGTCGGCGCTGCCCGCGCCCATGCGGGCGAGGTCGAAGCCCTCCAGCACGTTGAGGATCTCGATGAGGTGGATGCCGCCGGAGCTCGGCGGCGGCATCGACGCGACGGCGTAGCCCCGGTAGGTCCCGCGCACGGGCTCGCGCAGGACGGGGCGATAGGCGCCGAGATCCTCGGCCGTCATCACACCCCCCGCTTCGCGCACGGCCGCGGCGATGCGCTCGGCGATGGGGCCGGTATGGAAGGCGTCGGGACCGGACCGGGCGATGGCCGCCAGGGTGTCGGCGAGGTCCGCCTGGACCAGGCGCTCGCCGCGCTGCAGGGGCCGGTCGCCGGCAAAGAAGATCTTTCGCGAGGAGGGCCAGCGCCCGAGCAGGCCGGCGGCCTGGGGCAGCGAATCGGCGAGGCCCGATTCCACCGGGATGCCCTGGCGGGCGAGCGCCTCGGCCGGGGCGATCAGGTCGGCCAGGGTGAAGCGGCCCGACCCGTAGAGGCGGTGCGCTTCGGCGAGCCCCCGCACGGTGCCGGGCACGCCCACCGCCTTGCCGGTGCGGGTGGAGGCGGCGCGGTCGGGCTCGCCCTTCCCGTCGAGGAACATGTCGGAGCGGGCGGCGGCCGGGGCGGTCTCGCGGTAATCGAGGGCGATCGTCTCGTCGCCCTGCGCCCGGTGGATCATCATGAAGCCGCCGCCGCCGAGGTTGCCGGCCCGCGGCAGGGTCACGGCGAGGGCGAAGCCCACCGCCACGGCGGCGTCGACGGCGTTGCCGCCGGCCCGCAGGATCGCGACGCCGACGCGGGTGGCCCGCGCCTCCTGCGAGGAGACCATGCCGTGGGCGCCGAGCACCGGCAGCAGGCGGGCATCGTCGGACTGGATCGGCGGCGGCTCGGGCGGACCCGCGGCAGGGCCGGAATCCCCTTGCGCGAGACCCGGCGCCGTGGCGGCCAGGACCAGGGCGAGGGCGATGCGCGAGGAGGTCAGCCGCATGTCAGGCGCGTCCGTTGCCGCGGGGCGGGAGGGCGGCGCCGTGATGGCGCCCGGCGATCAGCCAGTAGACGAGACCCGAGGCCGCGCCGGTGAGGAACAGCACCGCGGTGATGCGCGCCTCCAGGGCCAGGGCGTCGGCGCCGGCCCCCGTGCGCGTGAAGCCGCGGGCGAGCCAGGGCACGGAGGCGGTGAGGAGGCCGGTTCCGGCGCCGTACCAGGTGGCGGCGCGCCAGGTCAGGACGGCGCCGAGGACGGCCACCAGGACGGGCGGCACCACGAGCAGCACGAACAGGGCGCGGGCGAGGGCGGCGAGCGCGAACAGCAGGGTCTCGGGACCGATCCCGGAGGCGAGATCGGTCAAGCCCGAGAACAGGCCGACGAGGCCGAGGCGCGACAGCGTCTCGCCGGTGACCGGATCGAGCATCGCGCCGAGGGCCAGGACGGCCGCGCCGCAGGGAATCGCCAGGACCAGGGCGAGGCTCGCGATGAACAGGCCGCCGAGGAACCGCACCCGTCAGTCTTCGTCGCCGTCGTCGGCGCCCGCATAGACGCCCTCGGCGCCGATGCCGTCCTCCAGCATCATCCGGGCCCGGGCGCGCAGCTTCTCGGTCTCGCTCTTGAGCTGGCCGCAGGCGGCCAGGATGTCCCGGCCGCGCGGCGTGCGGACCGGGGACGCGTAGCCGGCTTCGTAGACGATTTCCGAGAAGCGCTCGATGCGCTCCCAGTCCGAGCATTCGTAGGCGCTGCCCGGCCAGGGATTGAACGGGATCAGGTTGATCTTGGCCGGGATGCCCTTGAGCAGGCGCACCAGCTCGCGCGCATCGGCGTCGGTGTCGTTGATGCCCTTCAGCATCACGTACTCGAAGGTGATGCGCCGGGCGTTGTTGAGGCCCGGATAGGCCCGGCAGGCGGCCAGCAGCTCGGCGAGCGGATACTTGCGGTTCAGGGGCACCAGGGTGTCGCGCAGGTCGTCGCGCACCGCGTGGAGCGAGATCGCCAGCATGGCATGGGCCTCGTCGCCGAGGCGCTGCATCTGGGGGACGACGCCGGAGGTCGAGACGGTGATGCGCCGGCGGGAGAGGCCGAGGCCCTCCTGGTCGGCCATGACGCCGACCGCGTCGACGACGTTGTCGAGATTGTACAGGGGCTCGCCCATGCCCATGAAGACGATGTTGGTGACCTTGCGGCGGGTCTCGTCCTCGCCCGGCGCCGTCGGGTTCTGGCCGGCCCAGTCGTTGAGATGGTCGCGGGCGACGACGAGCTGCGCCGTGATCTCGGCCGCCGTCAGGTTGCGCACGAGGCGCTGGGTGCCGGTGTGGCAGAACGAGCAGGTCAGGGTACAGCCGACCTGGCTCGAGACGCAGAGGGTGCCGCGCCCGCGCCCCGGGATATAGACGCACTCGATCTCGGCGCCGCGGTTGTGGTCGTGCTGGCCCGTGGGGGCCATGCGCATCAGCCACTTGCGGGTGCCGTCGCGGGACACCTGCTCGGTGATCACCTCGGGCCGGTCGAGGGTGTAGACGTCGGCGAGCTGGGCCTTCAGCCCCTTGCCCACATTGGTCATCTCGTCGAAGGCCTTGGCGCCGCGCACGTTGAGCCAGTGCCAGATCTGGCCCGCGCGCATGCGCTGCTCGCGCTCGGAGACGCCGATGGCGCCGAGCCGGGCCTTCAGCTGCTCACGGGTGAGCCCCACCAGGGACGCGCGCCCGGGCGGCAGCGCCGGGCTCCCGGCCTGGGGCTCGAACTCGGGCAGCTTCTCGATTGCGGGAACGGCGCTCGCGTCGCGCCGGGCGGTGTCGAACGACGCCGTCGCCATGATCTGGATGAACCTTCGGACTTGGAATGGGTCCGATATAGGGGATTCGGGTCCAAAACGCGAATGCGGGACGGGGCTGCGCCGGATTCATGCGCCCCGCCGGGGCTCGCCCCGGTCGCACCGGGGACCGGACGGCCGGAGCCGCCCGGCCGCGGGGTGCCTACTGCGCGGGTTTGGCCTCGGCCGGCGGGGTGCCGGCGGCGGGCGCTTCGGCGGGCAGGAGGACGTTCTTGCTAATGCTGCCCTCGGGGCCGTATTCCCCGGCCACCGCCGGGCAGGCCTGCGCGCGGTTGAGCTGCATCTGGTTCGACATCAGGGCGAACATGGTCTGCACCCGGCCGCCGAAGGGTCCGCGCGGGCTGACGTCGGCGGCGCGCACGTTCTGCTTCTCGAGGAGGGCGTCGAACTCCTGGGTGCCGATGCGGTAGCCGCAGACATTGGCGGCGGCGAAGATGTAGGCGGCGAATTCCAGCGCCCGCGGCGCGGGGGCGTTGCGGATCTGGGCCTGCGCGGCGTGCGGGAGCGCCAGGGACGTGGCCAGGCAGGCGGCGAGGCCGGCGGCCGGCGAGAGGCGAGCGAACATGGGCGGGGTTTCCTCGGGCGCGGAGGCTTCACGCTCCGCTTGCGCGCAGAGATAGGCCCCCGGCGTCCGGCGTCAAACGCCGGCCTCAGCCGAGCCGGGCGAGCAGCCGGTCCATCAGCGGGTTGTCCGGCGTGAAGGCGTAGTCGATCTTGCGCACGTTCACGGCCCCCGCCCCGGCCTTGACCAGGGCGTCGGCCAGATCGAACACCGCGTCGACGGGACAATGCAGCACCATCTCGCCGCGGCCCTCGGGCGCGCCGTAGGGCAGGCCGGCATCGTGCAGGGCGGCGATGCCGGCCAGGTCGATGTCGCCGTCGTCCGGCATGGCGGCGCGGACCTCGCGGGTGGTGCGGGCCCGCTCCTCCGCCTGGATGCGGCCGAGGACGGCGCGCAGGGCCCGGCGCTGGGGCTCGCCCCAGGGCGCGTTCAGGGAGGCGACGAGATTCGCCTCCGAGCGCAGGATGATCCCGTCCTCCAGGATCTTCAGGGCGTTGGCGGCCAGCGTCGCCCCCGTGGTGGTGATGTCGACGATGATCTCGGCCGAGCCCGCCGCCGGCGCGCCCTCGGTGGCGCCCAGGCTCTCGACGATGCGGTAATCCGCCACGCCGTGCTCGGCGAAGAACCGGCGGGTGAGGTTGACGTACTTCGTGGCGATGCGCAGGCGCTTGCCCTGGCGGACCCGCATCTCGGCGGCGACCTCGTCGAGGTCGCTCATGGCGCGGACGTCGATCCAGGCCTGGGGCACGGCGACCACCACCGTGGCCTGGCCGAAGCCGAGCGGCGTCAGGAGCTCGACCTGGCCCCGCGCGTCGGGCAGCGACTCGCGGATCAGGTCCTCGCCGGTGATGCCCAGATGGGCGGCGCCGCTGGCGAGCTGCGCCGCGATCTCGGAGGCCGAGAGGTAGCGCACCTCGACGCCGGGCACGCCCACCAGCTTTCCGCGATAGTCGCGCGCGCCGGTGTTCTGGGCGAGCTTGAGGCCGGCCCGGGCGAAGAAGGCGGCGGCGTTCTCCTGCAGCCGGCCCTTGGAGGGGACCGCGAGGACGAGGGAATCCGGTTCAGCCAACGGTCGCGTCCTTCTCGGTGGGAGCGTCCGCGGCGACCCGCGAGAGCCAGACGGCGCAGCCGACGGCGGGCACGGGCACGGGGCTCCCGAGGTGCTGGAGCAGGCCGTCGTAGCGGCCGCCGCCCACCAGGGGCAGCTTCGGCGCGTCCGGCGCCGTGCCCTCGAAGATGAAGCCGGTGTAGTAGTCGAGGTTGCGGGCGAAGCCGCCGGAGAAGCGGAAGCGCTCCACGGCGAGGCCCCGGGCGGCCATGAAGCCGGTGCGCTCCTCGAACAGGTCGAGGGCCGCGTCGAGGGGCGGGTGGTCGAGGCCGGCCTCCTGCACCAGGGCCCGCACCGCCGCGGCGGCGCTGTCGGGATCGCCCTCGATGGCGCGGTAGCGCTCGACGACGGCGCGGTTCTCGGGGTTGAGCCCGGCGCCGCCGCTCGCCTGCGCGGCCGCCTTGGCGAGGAAGCGCTCGGCGATCTCGCCGGCGCTGCGGCCGCCCACCCGCGAGATGCCGGCAATCGACAGCACGTCCTCCACGAAGGCGCGCACGCCCTTGGGGTCCTGGCCCTGGATCGCGGCCAGCAGGCCCGCATGCGGGTCCTCGCCGCGCTGGCCGTTGGTGACCGCGTCGAGGGAGCGGCCGGCGGCCAGGGCCCGCAGGGTGCGGCGCTTGGCGGTGGGGGGCACGCCGAGGGCGTCGAGCAGGGCGTCGACGAGGCCCATGTCGCCGAGGCGCACGGCGACGTCGTTGCGCCCGAGCAGGGCGAGGCCCTCCAGGGCGAGGCCGATCACCTCCGCGTCCGCGGCGGGCGTGTCGGTGCGTCCGACCGACTCGATGCCGGCCTGGAGGAACTCGTCCGGCTCGTCGCCGGCCAGCCGGAAGACCGGCCCGAGATAGCTGTAATCGGCACCCTGCGGCGCGCCCCGAGGCGCGGAGGATTTCGGGGCGTGCGCGAGGTAGTGGCGGCAGACCGGGATCGTGAATTCCGGACGCAGGCAGAGTTCGCTGCCCGAGGCGTCCTGGGTCACGAAGATGCGCCGGCGGATATCCTCGCCGGACAGTTCGAGGAACGGCTCCACCGGCTGGAGCACCGGCGGCGTCACGGCGCCGTATCCGGCCTCCTGGAAATGGGCGAGCAGGCGCAGGTGGTCCTGCGATCGTTCCCCCGCGGTGCCCCCGCCTGCCTCCGGTCTCGTCATCGTCTCGCCTGCCGCCTCGTCGCGGGCTCTAGTAGCAACCGGGCCTGCGCTTGGCGATGGCTTTCGGCGGACGCCTCCGGCCCGGCGGATCTAGACCCAACCCTGCAATTCGCGCCGGACCACGGTCTCGATCACCCGCATGCCGAGGTCGCTGTCGTTCAGGCAGGGGATGTAGGCGAACTGCTCGCCGCCGTTGTCCTCGAAGTAATGGCGGTTCTCGCCATCGAGCTCCTCCAGGGTCTCGAGGCAGTCGGCGGTGAAGCCGGGCGCCACGATCGCCATGCGCTTGACGCCGCTCTTGGCCAGCGTCTGCACGGTCTCGTCGGTGTAGGGCCGCAGCCATTCCTCGTTGCCGAAGCGCGACTGGAAGGTGGTGCGCATCTTCTCGGTCGAGAAGCCGAGCGCCTCGCGGATCAGGCGGCCCGTCTTCACGCACTGGCAATGGTAGGGATCGCCCTTGAGGAGGTAGCTCTTGGGCACCCCGTGGAACGAGGTCAGGATCACCTCGGGCTCGAAGTCGAGCTTGGCCAGGCCCTCGCGGATCGAGGTCGCCATCGCGTCGATGTAGACCGGGTCGTCGTGATAGGGCGGCGAGACGCGCACCGTCGGCTGCCAGCGCATCTGCATCAGGGCCTTGAAGGCCTGGTCGCAGGCCGTGGCCGAGGTGGCGGCGGCGTATTGGGGATAGAGCGGCACCAGCAGGATGCGGTCGCAGCCCTGGTCGAGGAGCGCCTGGATGCGCACGGAGACCTCCGGCTTGCCGTAGCGCATGGCCCAGTCGACCACGACCGAATCTCCCATCGCCGCCTGCAGGCGCTCGGCCTGCCCGCGGGTGATGGTCTTGAGCGGGCCCTCGTCGCGCTCGTTGTTCCACACGCTGGCATAGTCGCGGCCCTTCGGCCCCGGGCGCTTGGTCAGGATGACGAGGTTGAGGAGCGGCCACCAGATCAGGCGCGGCACCTCGATCACCCGGCGGTCGGAGAGGAATTCCTTGAGATAGCGGCGCATCGGCCAGTAGCTCGTGCCCTCCGGCGTGCCGAGATTCATCAGGAGGACGCCGACCCGGCCCCAGCGCACCGGCGGATGCTCGGCCGGCAGGGGGGCCGGTCCGGGTCCGGGAGCGGCTCCGGGAGCCGTCCCGGGCACGCCCGTCTGGGTCGGGAGCGACAGGCCGTCCTGCGGGAGCGGCGGTGCGACGCGTTCGTTCATCGGGTTTCCGTATCGCTCCGGGAATGAGCGCTTGAGAGCGGCGGGTTCACAAAGGTTGTGTCGTTGGGGATATCTATCTAGAGCACGGAGCCTTCCAGCGATCACGCGATGGATGAAGGCGCGACATGCCGTCTCCCCGGTACTTCCTCAGCCACTTCATGCCCTTCACGGGCTATCCCTATACGGGGGGGCCGACCGCCTGCAATCTCTGCGGCTCGGCGGACTCCGTGGTGGTGGCCGAGAGCGACCGCCGGCTGAAGACCCTGCGCTCCATCGCCTGCCGCCAGTGCGGCCTGATCCGCACCGATCCGATGCCGACCCCGGCCGAACTCGCGGATTACTACGCCAGCGCCTACCGGGCCGACTACCAGCTCGCCTTCGCGGGCGGGCCGCCCCGGGTCCACCTCAAGCGCTCGGCCCGCGAGGCCGCCTTCCGCACCGGCCTCCTGGCCCCCAAGCTGAAGCCCGGCGCCCGGGTGCTCGATTTCGGCTCCGGCTCGGGCGAGTTCCTGGCCGAGGCCCGCGCGAAGGGCTGCGAGGCGATCGGCATCGAGCCGGGGCGGGACTACGCCAACTACGCCCGCAGCCACCATGGCGTCGAGGTGCTGGACGATGCCGGCGACGAGCGCTTCCCGGAGGCGCATTTCGACGTCATCACCACCCGGCACGTGCTGGAGCACCTGCGCGACCCGGCCGACGTGATGGAGCGCCTGTCGCGCTGGCTGAAGCCGGACGGCGTGCTCTTCGCCGCGGTGCCCGACATGGCCACCACCGGCAAGCCGGCGCACGAGCGCTTCCACTTCGCCCATGTCCACGGCTTCGTGCGCGAGACCTTCGACCTCACCGCCCGCCGGGCCGGCCTCGTGCCGCATCCGGACTATCCGCGCGAGAACACCGCGGTGGTCTACGCCAAGACCGACGCCCCGCCCGTGGCCCTGGCCAATCCCGGCCTCGCCGAGCGCCTGGCCGTGGAGCTGAAGCCGATGCCCCCCGCCATCTTCCTGGCCTCCGGCGCCTGGCTCTGGCCGATGGTCCGCCGCAACGCCAAGGCGGTGCGCGACACCTTCGTGTCGCGCTGAGGCGGCCGGGGACACCTGACACGGGGGCCGGACCCTCGCGCGGCGGCGGCCGGCCGTCGTAGGCCCTTCGCGAACGGCGTCCTAGAATAGCGGGATCAGGCGGCGGCATCCGCACGCCCGCCCGACGCCCGAGACGCCGCCGTGACGAATCCTCTCACACCGCATCCCGCCGGACCGATCCCGAACCGGCGCCAGACCCTCGCCCTCGGGGCGGGTCTCGCCGTCGCTCTGGGCAGCCCGGCCGAGGCCGCGCCCGAGACGGAGCCCGACCCGACCTTCACGCTCCTCCTCGTCAACGACCTCTACCAGATGGCCGAGGTGGACGGACGGGGCGGCTTCGCCCGCCTCGCCGCCATCGTGAAGGCCGAGCGGGCCCGGGGCGTGCCGACGTTCTACGCCCATGCGGGCGATGCCCTCTCGCCCTCGCTGATGTCGGGCTTCGACCGCGGCGCCCACATCGTCGAGCTCCTCAACCGGGCGCCGCCCGACGCATTCGTGCCCGGCAACCACGAGTTCGATTTCGGCCCCGCGGTCTTTGCCCAGCGCATGGGCGAGGCCACCTTCCCGGTCCTGGCGGCCAACCTGCGCGACGGCGCGGGCCGACCTCTCGCGGGCCTGCGCGACCGCCTGGTCGTGACCCTCGGGGGCATCCGGGTCGGCGTGGTGGGGATCGCCCTGGCGAGCACGCCGGAGAAGTCGCAGGCGGGCGACCTGCGCTTCGCGCCCGAGATCGAGACCCTGGCCGGCCAGGTCCAGGCCCTGCGGGCGGAGGGCGTCGACCTCGTGGTGGGGGTCTGCCACACCGACCGGGCCACGGACGACGCCATCGTGGCCGCGCGCCTCGTCGACATCCTGCTCTCGGGGCACGACCACGACCTCGTGGTCCGCTACGACGGCCGGACCGTGATGGCGGAATCGAGCTTCGACGCCCATTACGTCACCGCCATCGACGTCACCGCGACGGTGACCGGGACGGGCCGGGACCGCCGGGTGGACTGGCGCCCGAGCTTCCGCATCCACGACTCGGCCCGGGTCACCCCCGACCCGGAGACCCTGGCGCTGGTGCAGCGCCTGCAGGGCGCGCTATCGCGGGAGCTCGACCTTCCGGTGGGCGTGACCCGCGCCCCCCTCGACAGCCGCATCGCCGCGGTGCGCGTCGGCGAGTCGAGCTTCGGCAGCCTCGTGGCCGATGCCCTGCGCGCGGCCACGGGGGCGCAGGTCGCGATCACCAATGGCGGCGGCATCCGCGGCAATCGGCTCTATCCCGCCGGCGCGACCCTGACGCGCCGCGACATCCTCACCGAACTGCCCTTCGGGAACACCGTCGTCCTGGTGTCGCTGACGGGCGCACGCATCCGCGCCCTCCTCGAGGGGGCGCTGGCCGACTGGGGCCGCCCGGCGGGCCGCTTCCCGCACGTCTCCGGCCTCGTCGTCACCCTCGATCCCGCCGCCCCGCCCGGCGCGCGGATCGTGTCGCTGAGCGCGGACGGCGTCCCCCTCGACCCGGAGGCATCCTACACGGTCGCCTCGAACAACTTCCTGTACGACGGGGGCAACGGCTACGGCGAGCTCGCCCGGGGCAGGACCCTGATCGGCCGGACGGACGGGCAGCTCGTGGCCAACGCGGTGATGGCCTATATCCGGGCCAACACGCCGATCTCCGCCCCCGCGGAGGGCCGCATCCTGGTCCGCTGATGCCCGAAACCCCCGTCGCCGATGCCCTCGCCCGCTTCCGCAGATCGGGCTCGCCCTGGCTCGCCCTGCCGTTCTTCGAAGACGGCGCGGCCGAGGCGGTGGCCGCCCGGGTCGATGCCCGCATCGCCGGCGGCGCGCCCGTGCTGCCGGCGCCGGACAACATCTTCAACGCCCTCGCGCTCACGCCCCTCGACCGGGTCAAGGTCGTCATCCTGGGCCAGGACCCCTATCCGACGCCGGGCGACGCCAACGGCCTCGCCTTCTCGTATGTCGGTCCGCGCCGGCTCCCGGCCTCGCTCAAGGTGATCCTGGCCGAACTCGCCGAACCGGGCGCGCCGCCGGCCAGGCCCCGGACGGGCGACCTCACGCCCTGGGCCCGGCAGGGCGTGCTCCTCCTCAACGCCGCCCTCACGGTGGAGGCCGGCAAGGCCGGGGCGCATCTGCGCTACGGCTGGGCGGCCCTGACCGACCAGGCGGTGGCGGCGGTCTCGGCCCGCCCCGACCCGGCGGTGTTCCTGCTCTGGGGCGCCCAGGCCCGGGCCCGGGCCCCCCTGGTGGAGGCCGGCCGCCACGGCATCGTGGAATGCGGCCATCCCTCGCCGCTCAACCGCGCGCGGGACTTCCCCGGCTCGCGCCCCTTCGACGCCGCCAATGCCTGGCTGTCGGCCCACGGCGTCGCGCCGATCGACTGGCGGCTCGACTGAGACCGAGGATTCCCGGTGCGGACCTTCGCCGGCCCCGTGCCCTCAGAGCGGCCCCTGCTTGGCGAATTCGGAGAACACGGCCCGCAGGACCGTCAGCCGGCCCTCGTAGGATTGCTTCAGGCAGGCGACGTCGCCGCCGCAGGCGCGGCGCTCGGTGAGCCAGGTCTCCTGGTCCTCGCGCAGCTTGGCGTTGCCGCCCATGGGCAGCATCGCCCGCAGGATCTCGAAGCGGGTCGCCATCTCGACGTCGAGATCGTTGAGGGGCAGGTGGGCGCAGATCGCCTTCTCGTCGGCGGTCTGCGCCTTCTCGCAGGGGAAACTCGCCGCCTCGGCCGCGCCGGCCGCGAGGACGAGGAGCAGGGCGCCGAGGAGCGGGCGCGGATTCGTCACCATGGAGCGGGCCTCGCGGGGGTGGTCGGTCGTCAGAAGCTGAGCCAGCCCCGGGCCCGCAGCCGCGCCAGGAGCGGCAGCAGCGGCAGGCCGAGGATGGTGGAATGGTCGCCCGCGATCGCCGCGAACAGGTGGATGCCGAGACCCTCGAGCTGATAGCCGCCGACGCTGGCGCAGACCCGGTCGGGCCCGGCGAGATCGACATAGGCCGCGATCGCCGCGGCATCGAGGGGCCGCAGGGTCAGGTGCGCGGTCTCGACGAAGCTCTCGACCACGGCGCCGTCGACCGCCAGGGCCACCGCCGAGCGCAGCGCATGGGTCCGGCCCGCGAGGGCGGCGATCTGCGCAGCGGCGGCGGCGAGGTCCGCCGGCTTGTGGAACAGGGTGCCGTCGCATTCGAGGACCTGGTCGGCCCCGACGACCACGCGCTCGGGCCGGCGGGCCGCCACGGCCGAAGCCTTGGCCTCGGCCAGACGACGGGCCAGGGCCTCGGGCGGGAGACCGGCGCCATCGGCTTCCACCGCCCGCTCGTCGACGCCCGGGCTCTCGGTGTCGACGGCGAGGCCCGCGCTCGCGAGG
>NZ_JBYSXL010000086.1:0-17031 GCF_058782155.1 Methylobacterium sp. FW306-05-D | reverse complement strand
GCCCGGGGCGGGCAGGTGGGGCACGAGGCAGCGCGCCGGGTGGGCGGCGGCGATGGCCTCGTCGAGGCAGTGGAGCAGCAGGGCGCGGCGGGTGTCGGTCGAGGCGGGTGCGGTCATGGCGGGTGCGGTCATGGCGTTTCCGTATTCCGGTGGTCGATCGCAAAGGCGGCCCGGCGGTTCTCCTCCGGATTGTTGTGCCCCCGGCATGGTGCCGGATTGTTGCCGTCGCGGCGCGATCCGCGATACGTGCTGTGCCCGACGCCCGCCGCCTCGGCAAGCCGCGCCTGCGCGGGCATCCCCCGCGATGCGGCCGGGGCCTTGCATCCCGTCCGCCACCCGATGTCGCCCGCGCCCAACCGGATCGTGCCCGCCCCATGCTGCCACCGCATCCCGTCGAGACCATCCCGGGCGACCCCGCCGGGGGCCTGCTCCTGATCTGCGACCACGCCTCGAACCACGTGCCGGAGGATCTGGACCAGCTCGGGGTGCCGGAGCAGGAATTCGCCCGCCACATCGCCTACGACATCGGCGCCGCCGGGGTGACGCGCCGGCTCGCGGCCGAGCTGAACGCCCCCGCGATCCTGACCCGGTTCTCGCGCCTCATCATCGACCCGAATCGCGGCCGGGCCGACCCGACCCTGGTGATGCGCCTCTCCGACGGGGCGGTGGTGCCGGGCAACGCCCGCATCGACGAGGCCGGCAAGGCCGAGCGCGTCCGGCGCTTCTACGAACCCTTCGACGCGGCGATCGAGGCGGGAATCGCCGAGGCCGAGGCCGCCGGCGTGCCGCCCGCCATCGTCACCATCCACAGCTTCACGCCCTATTGGCGCGGGGTGGCGCGCCCCTGGGAAGTCGGCATCCTGTGGGACCGGGACGACCGCATGAGCGCCCCGTTGATCGCGGGCCTGCGCGCCGATCCGGCCGGGCTGACGGTGGGCGACAACGAACCCTATGGCGGCGGCCTGCCCGGCGACACCATCGACCGCCACGCCATGGCCCGCGGCCTGCCGAACGCGCTCGTCGAGATCCGCCAGGACCTCATCGTCGCGGAAGCCGGGCAAGCCGCGTGGGCGAAGCGATTCGCGCGCCTTCTGCGGCCGATGCTGCCGATCGGCGCTTGACGGGACGCCCCGGCGCGCCGACCTCAGGCCTCGACTGGGAGACAGACCATGACCGAGATCGACGACGCCACCCGCACCGAACTCGAGGCCGCCGTGTTCCGGCGCCTCGTCGCGCACCTGCAGAGCCGCACCGACGTGCAGAACATCGACCTGATGAATATGGCCGGGTTCTGCCGCAACTGCTTGTCGAACTGGCTCAAGGACGCCGCCGACGCCCGCGGCCTGCCGATGGACAAGGAGGAGAGCCGCAGCCGCGTCTACGGCATGCCCTATGCCGAGTGGAAGCGCCTGCACCAGCCGGAGGCGACGCCCGAGCAGCAGGCGGCCTTCGCGAAAGCCGCGGCGGAGCCGCACTGAGCCCCGCGGCGGAGCCGCACCGGGACGGCGCCGGCGCTGCACTAAGGTCCCGGTAAGCTTGACGGCTTATCGAGGCGGTTCCGGCGCAGCCCCCCGCGCCTCGCAGATCAGGGACTTGAGACGACCATGGCCGCATCCGCCGCACCCGCCGTCGACGCTTCCTCCGTCGCCGCCGACCAGCTGAAGAGCTTCATCGAGCGCATCGAGCGCCTCGAGGAGGAGAAGGCCGGCCTCGCCTCCGACATCAAGGACGTCTACGCCGAGGCCAAGGGCACCGGCTTCGACACCAAGGCGCTGCGCAAGATCATTTCCCTGCGCAAGAAGGACCATGCCGAGCGCCAGGAGGAGGAGGCGATCCTCGAGCTCTACATGCAGGCCCTCGGCATGGTCTGAGCGCGCTCGGCGCGCCGGGGCAGGGGCGTTCCCCGCCCCGCTCAGCGCAGGCTCTTCGGGGGCGGCGCCACGGTCGAAGTCTCCGGCGTCTCGCGCGGGTCGGCGTCGCGCAGGCCGGCCCAGAGCTTCCACTCGGCCCAGGCCTGCTCCAGGGCCGCCACCGCGTCGTCGCGCGAGGACACCGTCGCGCCGCGACGGAACGGCGCCGCGCCGATGTCGAGATGGAGGCCCCAGGTCCATTGCGCCGCCGGGGCCGGCTCGTCGCTGATGCAGTCGACCCGCCCGACGATCAGGGCGCCGCTCGTGATGACGTAGGTCTCCCGCGGATGGTCCTCAAGGCGGGTGTAGATCAGCTTTGCCACGATGCGTCCGAGCCTCGACCGGGTCGCTCTTCCGACGAAAAAAGCCCCGGAGGCGCGTGGCGCCGGCCGGGGCTTTCGCGTGCCGCCTTCGAGCCCGGCCTCAGAGGCGGGCGGTCTCGCGCCGGTTGAAGGCGAGGGCGCACAGGGTCGCGACGGCACCGGACAGGAGGTAGACGCCGACCCAGGACAGGCCGAAGCGGCTCGACACGCTGAGCGCCACCAGGGGTGCGAAGCCCGCGCCGATCAGCCAGGCGAGATCCGAGGTCAGGGCGGCGCCGGTGTAGCGGTAGCGCGTGCCGAGATTGGCCGTCACCGAGCCCGAGGTCTGGCCGTAGGACAGGCCGAGCAGGCCGAAGCCGATCAGCACGTAGATCGTCTGGCCGAGCTCGCTGTCGCCGAAGATGATCGGCGCGGCGATGCTCGCCAGGGCGAAGAGCCCGATCAGACCGGCGGCGACGCCCACCAGGGTGCGCCGGCCGATGCGGTCGGCCAGCACGCCCGAGAGCACGATGGTGCCGGCGGCCAGGAAGGCGCCTGAACACTGGACCAGCAGGAACTCGCCCGCCGAGCGCTGGGTGAACAGGTGGATCCAGCTGATCGGGAACACGGTCACGAGGTGGAACAGCGCGAAGCTCGCCAGCGGCACCACGGCGCCGATCAGCACGAAGCGGCCATGGGTCCGCAGCAGCTCCAGCACCGGGGTCGGCTCCAGCTCCTGCATCTCCAGCATGCGCGAGAATTCCTCGGTGGCCACGAGGCGCAGGCGGGCGAAGAGCGCCACGACGTTGATCGCGAAGGCCACGAAGAACGGGTAGCGCCAGCCCCAGTCGAGGAAGTCGGCGTTGGAGACGTTGCCGAGGAAGAAGGCGAACAGGGCGCTCGCCAGCATGAAGCCCACCGGGGCGCCGAGCTGCGGGATCATCGCGTACCAGCCGCGCTGCTTCTCGGGGGCGTTGAGCGCCAGCAGGGAGGCGAGGCCGTCCCAGGCGCCGCCGAGGGCGAGGCCCTGGCCGAAGCGCAGGGCGGCGAGAATCCAGATCGAGAGCGCGCCGATCTGGTGATAGTTCGGCAGGAAGCCGATCGCCATGGTCGAGCCGCCGAGGAGGAACAGCGCGATGGTCAGCTTGGCCGCGCGCCCGTGCCGGCGGTCGATCTCCATGAAGATCACCGAGCCGATGGGGCGGGCGATGAAGGCCAGGGCGAACAGCGCGAAGGCGTAGAGCGTGCCCGTCAGCGGATCGGCGAAGGGGAAGAACACGCCGGGGAAGATCAGCACCGAGGCGATGCCGTAGACGAAGAAGTCGAAATACTCGGCGGCGCGGCCGATCACCACGCCGATGGCGATCTCGCCCGGGGCGACCCGGTGGTCGCTGGACGCCTCGTGCGCGTCGCGTTCCAGCGACCGGGAGGATGGCACTGCGTATTCTGCGCTCATCGGGGGTACCGTACTCGCTTCATGCGTTCGGGGCCGAATCGGGCGCGGCGAGGCGCGCGGAGCCCTGGGATGTGGGACACGTGTACGCCCTGCATTTCCTCTGCGTCAAAGCGCGGCGTGACGCGGGCCGTGACAAACCGCGGTCTTTTGGCGCGATGCGCCGGATCACCGACATGGTCGATAGCGCAGTTCGTCCTCCGCCGGCTATGACCGTAGCGCTGATCAGACGCGCCGAGCGCGACTTGTCAGATTGATGCAATGCAGCGAAGTGAGACCCGACGATTCCTCCCCCGGCCAATCGGGCTGGGTGGACGTCGCTCATCCGAGATGGTGCCAGACGAGTCCATGCCGGTCAAAACACTCCGTACGCTCGCGCTCCTCCCGTTGTTCGGACTGCTGTCCGGCTGCAACATGGTCCTGATGCAGCCCTCGGGCGACATCGCCACCCGGCAGCGCGACCTGATTCTGGCCTCCACCGGCCTGATGCTGCTCATCATCATCCCGGTCATCGCCTTCACGCTGCTGTTCGCCTGGCGCTACCGCGCCTCGAACACGGATGCCGAGTACGATCCCGACTGGCACCACTCGACGCAGCTCGAGGTGCTGATCTGGTCGGCGCCCCTGGTGATCGTCATCGCCCTCGGCGCGCTCACCTGGATCAGCACCCACACGCTCGATCCCTATCGCCCGCTCAGCCGCCTCGACGCCGAGCGGCCGCTGCCCGCCGGGGTGAAGCCGCTGACGGTCGAGGTCGTCGCACTCGATTGGAAATGGCTGTTCTTCTACCCAGATCAGGGCATCGCCACCGTCAACGAACTGGTGGCTCCGGTCGATGTGCCGATCTCCTTCAAGATCACGTCCGCCACCGTCATGAATTCGTTCTTCATCCCCGCGCTCGCCGGACAGATCTACGCCATGGCCGGCATGGAGACGAAGCTGCACGCGGTCATCAACCAGGCCGGCACCTACGAGGGACTGTCGTCCAACTACAGCGGCTCGGGCTTCTCGCGGATGAACTTCAAGTTCCACGGCCGCGACCAGGCCGGATTCGACAGCTGGGTCGCCAAGGTCAAGGCCGAGGGCAAGCCCCTCGACCGCCAGAGCTACCTCGCCCTGGAGAAGCCGAGCGAGCGCGAGCCCGTGCGCTACTTCTCCTCCGTCGAGAACGGCCTCTACGGCGCGGTGCTCAACATGTGCGTCGTGCCGGGCAAGATGTGCATGAACGAGATGATGCACATCGACGCCATGGGCGGCGCCGGCAAGGAGAGCCACGCCAACCGCGAGCGCCTCGAATACGACAACCGCTACGCCGAGCAGGGCGTCGAGGCGCCGGGCGCCACGGTCGGCGGCTCGGGCCGGGAATCGCACAGCCGGGAGCAGCCCGAGGGCATGAAGCCGAAATCAATCGCCCCGGACGTCAAGCCCGCTTCGGCGCCCGAGCATTCCGGCCACGACCATTCGGGACACGATCATTCCGGCCAAGATCACTCCGGGCACGGCGGCCCCGCCGGCGACGGAAAGGACTCGAAGGGGTCCGACCCGATCGCGCCTGGCCAACTCAATCGATAGCGCGGACGCCTCGGACGCCCGCGCCCCCCGTTCGGCACACTCCTCTCACGAGTAGGTCCCATGTTTTCCAATCCGGATCTCCAGAAGCTCCTGTTCGGGCGCCTGACGCTCGACGCCGTGCCGCTTCATGAGCCGATCCTCCTCGTCACCTTCGCGATGGTCGGCCTCGGCGGCGTCGCGGTGCTCGGGGCGCTCACCTATTTCCGCCTCTGGGGTCCCCTCTGGCGCGACTGGTTCACCTCCGTCGATCACAAGAAGATCGGCATCATGTACATCGTGCTCGCGCTGGTCATGCTCCTGCGCGGCTTCGCCGACGCGCTGATGATGCGCGCCCAGCAGGCGATGGCCTTCGGGCCGAACGAGGGCTACCTGCCGCCGCACCACTACGACCAGATCTTCACCGCCCACGGCGTGATCATGATCTTCTTCGTGGCGATGCCGCTGGTGACGGGCCTGATGAACTTCGTGGTGCCGCTGCAGATCGGCGCCCGCGACGTGGCCTTCCCGTTCCTCAACAACTTCAGCTTCTGGATGACGGTGAGCGGCGCCGTGACCGTGATGGCCTCGCTGTTCGTCGGCGAGTTCGCCCGCACCGGCTGGCTCGCCTATCCGCCGCTCTCGGGACCCGCCATGAGCCCGGGGGTCGGCGTCGACTACTACATCTGGGCGCTGCAGATCGCCGGCATCGGGACGTTGCTGTCGGGCATCAACCTCATCGCCACCATCGTGAAGATGCGGGCGCCGGGCATGACCATGATGAAGATGCCGGTCTTCACCTGGACCGCCCTCTGCACCAACATCCTCATCGTCGCCGCCTTCCCCATCCTCACGGCCGTTCTCGCGCTGCTGTCGCTCGACCGCTACGTCGGCACGCACTTCTTCTCGAACGACCTCGGCGGCAACCCGATGATGTACGTGAACCTGGTTTGGATCTGGGGTCACCCGGAGGTGTACATCCTCATCCTGCCGGCCTTCGGCGTGTTCTCGGAGATCGTCTCGACCTTCTCCAGCAAGCGCCTCTTCGGCTACGCGTCGATGGTCTACGCCACCGTCGTGATCACGATCCTGTCCTACCTCGTGTGGCTGCACCACTTCTTCACGATGGGCTCGGGCGCGTCGGTGAACTCGTTCTTCGGCATCACGACGATGATCATCTCGATCCCGACGGGCGCGAAGATCTTCAACTGGCTGTTCACCATGTACAAGGGCCGCATCCGCTTCGAGGTGCCGATGCTCTGGACGGTGGGCTTCATGGTGACCTTCGTCATCGGCGGCATGACCGGCGTGCTGCTCGCCGTGCCCCCGGCCGACTTCGTGCTGCACAACTCGCTGTTCCTGATCGCCCACTTCCACAACGTCATCATCGGCGGCGTGCTGTTCGGTATGCTCGCCGGCATCACCTACTGGTTCCCCAAGGCCTTCGGCTTCAAGCTCGACGACTTCTGGGGCAAGGTGTCGTTCTGGTTCTGGCTGACCGGGTTCTGGGTGGCCTTCATGCCGCTCTACGTGCTCGGCCTGATGGGCGTGACCCGCCGCGTCCAGCACTTCGACGACCCGTCGCTGCAGATCTGGTTCGTCATCGCGGCCTTCGGCGCCGTGCTGATCCTGTGCGGCATCGCCTCCTTCGCGATCACCCTGGTGGTCAGCGTCCTGCGCCGCGAGCAGCTGCGCGACACCACCGGCGACCCGTGGGGCGGCCGGACCCTGGAATGGGCGACCGCGTCGCCGCCGCCGGACTACAACTTCGCCTTCACGCCGGTGATCCACGATCACGACGCGTGGTGGGACATGAAGAAGCGCGGCTACGCCCGTCCGCTCCAGGGCTTCAAGCCGATCCACATGCCCAAGAGCACCGCGGCCGGCATCATCCTCGGCGTGCTGAGCATCGTCTTCGCCTTCGCGATGATCTGGTACATCTGGTGGCTCGCGGCCCTCAGCTTCGCCGCCATCGCGGTCGTCGCGATCGGCCACACCTTCAACTACAACCGCGACTTCTACATCCCGGCCGACGAGGTCGTCCGGACGGAAGCCCAGCGGACGGCCCTGCTGGCGGAGCGCGTCTGAGACCATGGCAACCCACGCTTCCCCTGCCATGAACTTCGAGCCGGGCCGAAGCCCGTCGGTGGCGATCCCCGAGGTCGACCCGACGGCCTTCTACGACGCCAAGGGCGAGCATCACCCGGAAGGGAGCACGATGCTCGGCTTCTGGCTCTACCTGATGAGCGACTGCCTCATCTTCGCGGCCCTGTTCGCCACCTACGCCGTGGTGGGCCGGAACTACGCCGCCGGGCCGTCGCCGAAGGATCTGTTCGACCTGCCGCTGGTGGCGCTGAACACCTCGATGCTGCTGTTTTCCTCCATCACCTACGGCTTCGCCATGCTGGAGATGGAGAAGGGCGACCTCAGCCGGGTGCAGATCTGGCTGGCGGTGACCGGCCTGTTCGGCCTCGCCTTCGTGGGGCTCGAACTCTACGA
The DNA here is from genome assembly GCF_058782155.1 of Methylobacterium sp. FW306-05-D. Lineage (NCBI taxonomy): Bacteria > Pseudomonadati > Pseudomonadota > Alphaproteobacteria > Hyphomicrobiales > Methylobacteriaceae > Methylobacterium > Methylobacterium sp. FW306-05-D. The sequence continues at coordinate 9,319 of NZ_JBYSXL010000086.1, read as the reverse complement.
GTTCCACCACCTGATCCACGAGGGCGCGACGCCCCAGCGCAGCGCCTTCCTCTCGGCCTTCTTCACCCTGGTCGGCACCCACGGCCTGCATGTCAGCCTCGGCATCGTCTGGCTGGTGACGCTGATGGCGCAGGTGCACAAGCGCGGGCTGGTGCCCGAGAACAAGCGCCGGCTGCTCTGCCTGAGCATGTTCTGGCACTTCCTCGACGTGATCTGGATCGGCGTCTTCACCTTCGTGTACCTGATGGGAGTCCTGCAATGAGCGCCGCGTCGAAGGCAGGACACGACGATCACGGGCACGGGCACGGGCACGGGCACGGGCACGGGCACGCCGAGGGTGCCAGCCACGGCACCTTCAGGGACTACATGACCGGCTTCGTGCTGTCGGTCATCCTGACGGCGATCCCGTTCATCCTCGTGATGGGCAACGTGATCGGCAACGACCGGATCACCGGCATCGTGATCATGATCTTCGCCGTGGCGCAGATCGTGGTGCACATGGTCTACTTCCTGCACATGAACACGAAGTCCGAGGGCGGCTGGACCTTCCTGGCGCTGATCTTCACCCTGACGCTGGTGATCATCACGCTCGCGGGCTCCCTGTGGGTGATGTTCCACCTCAACACCAACATGATGCCGCAGCACATGCATATGGGCTGATGGCCCGGACCCGGCCGGCGGCGCGGCGCTCCCCCGTCACCCTCGCGGCTATCGCCATCGCCGGGCTCGTCCTGGCGGTGGGCCTCGCGGGGTTGGGGACCTGGCAGGTCCAGCGCCGCACCTGGAAGCACGACCTCGTCGCCCGGGTCGACGCGCGCGTCCACGCCGACCCGGCGGAGGCGCCGGGCCCCGAGACCTGGAGCGGCCTGACCGCGGAGGCCGATGCCTACCGCCGGGTGCGGGCGAGCGGGCGGTTCCGCAACGATCGCGAGACCCTGGTCCAGGCGGTTACCGATCTCGGCGCCGGTTTCTGGGTGCTGACCCCGCTCGCCCGGGACGACGGCACCACGGTCCTGATCAATCGCGGCTTCGTGCCGGGCGACCGGCGCGAGGCCGCCGCGCGGGCGGCCGGGCAGATCGCCGGGCAGACCACGGTCACGGGCCTCCTGCGCCTGAGCGAACCGGGCGGCGCCTTCCTGCGCAGCAACGCCCCCGAGGCCGGCCGCTGGTACTCGCGCGACGTCGCCGCCATCGCGCAGGCGCAGGGTCTGGCGAACGCCGCGCCGTACTTCATCGATGCCGACGCCACGCCGAACCCCGGCGGCTGGCCGGTGGGCGGGCTGACGGTGGTGCGGTTTCCCGACAACCACCTCGTCTACGCCATCACCTGGTACGTCCTCGCCCTGATGGTCCTGGGCGCGGTCGGCTACACCCTGGCCGATGCCCGCCGCGGCGCCGGGCGGACCCCGGCCTGAGGTCAGGCCGCGGGAAGCCCCGCGAGCCAGGCGCCGGCCCGGGTCACGTCGGCCTGCGAGAGCCCGTGCCCGACCGGCAGGGTCTCGTGGGTGACGGCCGCCCCGTCCGCCCGCAGGCGTTCGGCCAGCGTCGCCGCATTGGCGGCCGGCACGATCGGGTCGGCGGCGCCCGAGAGCATCAGCACCGGCCGACGCGTGAGATCCACCGGCGGCGTCTCGCGCAGGGGCACCATGGCCCGCAGGAGCACCGCGCCGGCCAGCACTTCCGGGTGCAGCAGGAGCAGGGCCGCGGCGATGTTGGCGCCGTTGGAGAAGCCCAAAGCCACCGGCGCGGCGAGGCCGTAGGCCCTGCGCGCCTCGGCGACGAAGCCCGCGAGGTCGGCGGCGCGGCGGCGCAGATCGGCCTCGTCGAAGACCCCCTCGGCCAGGCGGCGGAAGAAGCGCGGCATGCCGTTCTCCAGCACGGCCCCGCGCGGGGAGAGCAAGGCGGCGCCGGGCAGCAGGGTCCGGCCGAGGGGCAGGAGATCGTTCTCGTCGCCGCCGGTGCCGTGCAGGAGGAGGAGCGGCGGCTGGCCGGCGGCGGCGGCGGGCACGAAGCGATGGGCGAAGCCCAGGGATGTCTCGGTCATGGCAACCTCGGATGCGTCGGTGGGAGCGCACCCGCCCCGTCAAGGGCGGGCGCATGGGGCTGGCCTAGGCGATCGGGGGCAGGTGCCCCTCGATCTGGGCCCGGTGGGGTTCGAGGAAGGCCGGCAGCTTGAGGGCGCCGCCCAGGGTCGTCACCGGCTCGTCGACGGCGAAGCCCGGGACGTCGGTGGCGATCTCGAACAGCACGCCCCCCGGCTCACGGAAGTAGACCGAGCGGAAGTACTACCGGTCCCGCTGCTCGGTGACGCCGAGCCCGTAGGTGCGGGTCAGGCTCTCCACCATCCGCGCCTGCTCCGCGTCGTCCGCCGTCCGGAAGGCGATATGGTGCACCGAGCCGGCGCCCTGGCGGCCGGGGAGGAATTCGCCCACCGCCCGCAGGGTGACGAAGCCGCCCTCCGGCGCGCCGCTGGCGTAGCGGATCGCCGTGCCCTCGCGCCCGTCCTCGCGGAAGCCGAACACCCCGGTGAGGATCGCCGCCGTCGCCTCCGCCGCCTTGAGGAGCAGGGTGACGCCGTGGAAGCCGCGGATCGCGTGCTCCGCCGGGATCTCGGCGCCGGTCCAGGGCGCGTCGATCTCCGCCCCCCCGGTACCCTCTTCGATCCCAACCAGGGCCAGCATCATGCCGTCGGGGTCGCGGAAGCGCAGAACCGGCTCGCCCAGCACCTGGACCAGGGCCTCGTGGCTGACCCCCTTCTCGATCAGGCGGTGGGTCCACCAGCCGATCGAGGCGCGCGGCACCCGGAAGGCGGTCTCCTGGGTCTCGCCGATCCCGACCCGGCCGGGGGCCGCGTGCACGATCGGGAAGAAGGTCAGGATCGTGCCGGGGCGGCCGGTCTCGTCGCCGTAATAGAGGTGGTAGGTGCCCGGATCGTCGAAATTGACGGTCTTCTTCACCAGCCGCAGGCCGAGGACCCGGGTGTAGAAGTCGAGGTTCCGCTCGGGCGAGCCGGAGAAGGCGGTGACGTGGTGGATGCCGTTCTGGGCCATGGGACGATCTCCTTCGGGGCCGCACCGCGCCGGGAACCGGCCGTGCTGCGATGACCGGAAGATGCGCCTTGCCATCGCTCGCGAAAATGGAAACGATGGAAACGCATCGTTTCTGAAAGTCCGCCCATGAAGCTCCCGGATTTCGAGGCCTGGGCCGTCTTCGCCAAGGTGGTGGAGACCGGCTCCTTCGGCCGGACGGCGACGGAGCTCGGCATCACCAAGGGCACGGTGTCGAAGGCGGTGACCCGCCTCGAGGCGCGGATCGGCGCGCGGCTGTTCCACCGCACCTCCCGCAAGCTGGCGCTGACGGAGGCCGGCGCCTCGGCCCGGGAGGCCGCCGCCCGCATCCTGGCCGAGGGCGAAGCCGCCGAGGCCCTGGCGCGGGACGCGGCGGCGCAGCCGCGGGGCAAGGTCCGGCTCGCCGCGCCGATGTCGTTCGGCGTGCTGCACGTGGCGCCGCTGCTGCCGCAATTCCTCGCCGCGCATCCGGGCCTCAGCATCGACCTGCATCTCGGCGACGACCTGATCGACCTCGTCGGCGGCGGCTTCGACCTCGGCCTGCGCATCGCCGCGCTGACGGATTCCTCCCTGCGGGCGCGGCGGCTCTGCACCATTCACCGCTCCCTCGTCGCCACACCCGACTACCTCGCCCGGCACGGGCATCCGGCCCATCCGCACGATCTCGCGGATCACGCCTGCCTCGGCTACGCCTACCTGCCGAGCCCCGACCGCTGGCGCTTCCTCGGTCCCGACGGCGCGGAGGCGACGATCGCGCCGGACGGCCCCCTGCGGGCCAACAACGCCGATGCCCTCGCGCCGGCCCTGCGCGCCGGCCTCGGCCTCGCGGTCCAGCCGGATTTCATGGTGTGGGAAGATCTGCGCGACGGTCGCCTGGTGCGGGTCCTGCCGGGCTGGACGCCGCCCCGGATCGACCTCCATCTCGTGACGCCGCCCGGCGATCCGCGCCCGGCTCGGGTCACCGCCGTGATCACGTATCTGGCCCGCGCCCTCTCGGCCGCGCCCTGGGCCGGAGGACAGCCGGGCGCGGAGGCCTGACGGGCATCGGATCGGAAGCGGTCTGGTTTCGCGGGCGCTCCAGCGCCGGACCCGGCCACCGCGCGGACGCCGCAAATCCCCTCCGCCGGGCGGTCAGGAGGCGCCGTCGCCCTGGCCATCGATCGCTCCGCGTCCCCGACCGATCGGACGGGGCGGCCTCGGGCGCGATACCGCCGGGACCGCGATCAGGCCTCGGCGATCTCGAGTTTCAGGCCGCGCCCACGCAGCACCTTGTCGAGGCGCTGGCGCATTTCCGGGCAGAGCCGGTTCACCCGGAGATGCAGGGTGTCGCCCTGCGGCGTGCCGGTGACCCAGAGGCGGTAGCTCAGGCCCTCGTCCCGGAGCTGCTCCAGCAGACGCTCGGAGGCGATCCGGTTGGCCTCGTTGTTCATCGCGATGAGGCGTGCATCCATCTCGGTCTCTCCTGCTTCAGGAGTGCAACGCACGGCGCGGCACGTTTCGTCCCTCCCTCCTGGATTCGTGGTGAAGGGCGGCTGATCCCGCCCTGCGCCGGACGCATGGCAGGGACGGCCGCCCGCAGGAACGGGCGGGGAGACGCGGCGCGAATCGCGGGCGTTCCCGGAAGCCGGAGGCGCGCCGGGCGCGCGACGGGGGGCGCCGGCCTTGCCGGCCAGGGCCTGTGCGGTCCGGCCCCGAGCAGCGCCCGGGCCGCGGGGCCGGGGAGGGCGCCGAGCGCCGGGGCGCGGATGCACGCCCCGGCTACCGGGAGGATCAGAAGACCTCGTCGGTGTGGACGTCGAAGCGGGCGAGGTGCGCGTAGCCGAAATTGGTGGTGATCGCCACGTCGGTGGCGTCGCGTCCGCGCGCCATCACGATCCGGCCGATGCGCGGCGTGTTGTGGCGGGCATCGAAGGTGTACCAGGTCCCGTCGAGATAGGCCTCGAACCAGGCCGAGAAATCCATCGGGTCGGGCACCGGCGGGATGCCGATATCGCCGAGATAGCCGGTGCAGTAGCGGGCCGGAATGTTCATGCAGCGGCAGAACGCGACCGCCAGATGCGCGAAATCGCGGCAGACGCCCTGGCGCTGCATGAATCCGTCCCAGGCCGTGCGGGTGGCGTCGGCGCACATGTAGTCGAAGCGGATGCGGTCGTGGACATAGTCGCAGATCGCCTGGACCCGGCCCCAGCCCATCGGCGTGCCGCCGAATAGCGACCAGGCCGTCTCGGAGAGCTTGTCGGTGTCGCAGTAGCGGCTGCCCAGGAGGTAGACGAGCACGTCGTTGGGCAGGTTCTGCACCTCGATCTGCTGCGCGTAGGGCGCGTAGGCGTCGGGCAGACCGGAATCCTGGACCACGAAATCAGCGGAGATGGTCAGCCGGCCGGGGGGCGTGACGATGCGCGTGCAGATGTTGTCGAAGACGTCGCGATAATCCTGGGACGGGATCGGCGGATCGAAACTGATGACGTGCGGGGTCAGAACGTCCGGCATTCGCGAGGGGTGCACGCTCAACGCGAGGATCATCGGCGTTGGCTGAACCGATTCGAAGGCGATGTCGAACCCAGTCCTGATCTTCATGTCCACCACCTGATCCTGTCGAGAAACACACGCTCTACATCTGCGGCCGGGCGGGGGCCGCCCCGCTGCGTCAACGCGCCAAGTTCGGTTCGGTCGCCCGAGGCCCCCCGGCCCCCGGCTCGACTTCATCGACATGGACGCTCACCGTCATGCCCAGGTCGTCCGCCGGAAACCCGAAGAACGACCCGTGCAGGGGCACCGCCTGGCGCGGGTCCCGCGCCACCGCGACCCGGATCAGATCCCGGTTTCCGACGATGCCGTTCGTCGGATCGAACTCGATCCAGCCCGCGCCGGGCAGGTAGACCTGCACCCAAGCATGAGTCGAGCCACCGCCGACGTGGCGGTCGCGATCCCCGCGTGGGTTGTAGAGGTAGCCGGAGACGAAGCGGGCCGCCATGCCCAGGGCGCGCACGGCCTCGATCATCAACACCGCGAAATCGCGGCAGCTTCCGCGCTTGAGGCGCAGCGTGGTGACCGGGTCCTGCACGCCCTTCTCGGAGCGGGCGAGATACGCGAAGTTGCGCCGGACGCTGCGGGTCATCTCCGCCAGCAGCTCCTGGGTGCCGATGCGTCCGGCCGGCGGCACGAAGCTGCGGGCCCAGGCATCGACCTCGTTGCGCGGGTCGGCATACTGGCGCTCCATCGAGCGGCTGAGATCCGGGATGTCGTCGGCGCTGTAGCCGAACGGGTAGTGGGCCGCATGGGCGGCGATGGGGAAGTCGGGCGTCGATTCCGGCGTGTGGTCGAGGGTGATCCCGCACTCGAAGGTGAGCTGCGCGGCCCGGCCGGTGAAGGAGGCGACGGCCACGCAGTTGCCGAAGACGTCGTGGAGCCAGCGCAGGCCGCTCGGCTCCGGCGTGATCTTCAGGGTCGACGAGATCAGGCGCTGGTCGTAGCTGTCGCGCGGCCGGAACATGATGCGGTGCTCACCGAAGGCCACCGGCTGCCGGTAGCGGTAGGTGGTGAGGTGGCGGACGGAGAGAATGGGCAAGGCGAGGGGCTCCACCACGCCACCGGAGCGCGGTCTGGTCGGCACGGACGCTGGGTCTGGGAATGCAAGTCACGCGCCGGGGTTGTTCCGCGCCGGGAGTCTCGCGCGGAACGGCTTGCACCCCGCTCCATGCGCCCGGACGCGCCGGGAGTCACCTCTCATGAGGCATGCGCCGTGAATCGGGCGCCCGGGCCGGCTCGGCGGGCCCGAAGGCCCGCGCCCGGGCTGCGCGCCTCAGGTGACGATCGGCTGGGGGGCGCTCGTGGCCAGTTCGGCCTCGGTGAGGAGGTCGAAGGGACGCCACGGCTTCGGGATGAAGACCGCCTGCTCCGGCAGGGTGGCGGGGGGCGCGGCCCGCCGTCCCGAGGTCACCACCATGCGCGCCGCCGGCCAGAGCAGGGCGACGGCCGAGGCCAGCTGCACGCCGTCCATGGCGCCGGCCAGGCTGACATCGGCGAAGACCAGGGCGACGTCGCCGCCGCGCTCGCGCATGATGGTCAGGGCCGCCTCGGCGCTGTCGCAGCCGATGGCGGTGAGCTCGGTGTCGCTCAGGAGGGCTTCGGCCAGGGAGCGCGTCGCGGCGTCGTCCTCGACCACCAGGGCGAGCTTCGAGGGCCGCGTCCGGTCCCGGGCCGGCACGGCGGCGGGCTCCGGCTGGACCTTGCGGACGAGCACGGCGAGGTGCTCCGGCACGCCCTCGGCGATCAGGTCGTCGTAGAAGGCGGCGAGGGCCTGGCCGATCCGGTCCAGGGACAGGCCGGGACTGAGCGTGTCCGCGAGCGATGTCCGGCCGACGGCGGACGGGGAATCCGCGTTCGTACCTTTTGGGTCCGGCAAGCAGGGCCTCCGCGGTTCGTGTCTCGGGACGAACCCGGGCGTGGGCTCGCCGACATTAAAGCCGGGAGACCACGGTCAGTTGCGGTAAATCATCCGCGACCCCGCGCGCCCTGTGCGTTTCGTCATCCGGGGCGGGTGGATCAGTCCACCGCCGCGTCGGCATAGGCGAGGATGCCGGCGACCGAGCGGACGTCGCGGTAGCGCTCGCCGCGGGTGCTCATCATGGCCTCGAACTTCTCGTGCACCTGCGCCACCGACAGGCTGACCGCCTTGCGGCGCCCGCGCTGCGCGGCGAAGAAGATCGTCTTGTTGGCGCGGGCCGGGCCGGGCAGCATCGAGGCGGCGGCGGCCTTGGGCTTGTCGACCACGGTGGCGAGGAAGTCCTCGGCATCGTCGGGGCCGAGGAAGTGGGCGAGATAGACCTCGCCGAGGCTGAGTTCGCGGCCGATGCGCAGGGCGATGCGGGCGGCGTCGCGCTTCAGCATCTCGCCGGCCATCAGGGCGGAGAGGTAGGGGTCGCGGCGCATCTCCAGGATGCGGGTGCGCTCGGCGGCGTCCGCCACCGTGGGGCGGCCGTTGTCCCCGGCGACCACCAGGGCCGCGTCGGCGGCGAGGCCGTATTTCGGGCCGAAGTCGCGCACGACCCCGAACCAGGTCCGCTCGATGAATTGGAACAGGCCGGTGGCCGAGGAGGTCTGGGCCTGCACCTCGGTCTTGAAGCTCGATTCCTTGTCGGCCACCGCCATCAGCAGCACGGGGTCCGTCTGCACCGCCTGGGCGGCGCGGACGATCTTCTGCACGAGGTGGCGGCGGATCTTCATCGGCCCGAATTCGAGGACCTCGTTCGGGTCGCCGACCGAGCTCTCGGTCAGGAGGTAGTCGTAGGAGACGCGGTCGACCGCGTTGGAGCCGAGCTCGGTGTCGAGGTCGTGCACCGCCGCGAAGGCGGAGGAGGCGGTGATGACGGCGCGCGCGGCCGGCGCGGTCGCCTGGGCGGAGGCCTGGAGGATCACCGGCACCGGCTGGATGCGCGGGCGCGGCATGGTGATCTCGGTCATCGCGTGGGCGGACTGCACCACGCCGGTCTCGGGCCCGACGCCGTAGGACAGGACCGCGCCGAGGCCGCCGGCCAGGAGCAGCATCGAGAGGACGGAGCGGGTGAGGGCGGGGCGGCTGCCGTGGTCGCGGCCGACGCGGGCCCCGAGGGTCAGGGCATCCGAGGCGGTCGGGCCGGACCCGAAACCGGAGCGCGGCGCGAGCGAGCCCTTGGCGAAGACGGTCCGTGACGATCCGACGTTTCGACCCTGCATCTGCGCGACCCAACCCCGTTCCCTGGCGACGGGTTGAGATTAGCTTGACAGATGTGGCGACAACACGGCCCAGTTTGGGGCAATCCCGTGGCAAATTCGGCACGGTGTCCAGAGCGTTTTCGCACATCGCGACCCGGTCTCGGGCCGGGGAGAACGCCGAACGCGGCCATGCCCGAGCACGACCGCCGCAGAAACCCTATCGGATGGGAATGGTACCACTGCCCCGGCTCGAACGGGGGACCTCTTGATCCACAATCAAGCGCTCTAACCAACTGAGCTACAGCGGCACTGCGGGCGATCTATCCCGAGCCGCGCCGCATTTCAAGCCGCCTTCGGCCGATCGTCGGCAAAAGTGTGGGCCGTCCCCCGCCCGAGGCGGCGCGGCCGCTCCGTCGGGGGCCGGAGCTGTCGACGGGGAACGGGCGGGCAGGCTAAGCAGGGCGCGGGTCCGTCTCCCGCGCGCGCTCCGCCCGGCGCCCGCCCCCGACACCGGTCGATGCCACCGCCCCCCGCTCCCCCCCGTCCGCCCGGCGCCC
>NZ_JBYSXL010000085.1:1876-17533 GCF_058782155.1 Methylobacterium sp. FW306-05-D | reverse complement strand
ATCGAGAACCGGGCGGCGCTGACCGGGATCCTGTTCGTGCTGCGCTCAGGTCTGCCCTGGGAGATGCTGCCGACCGAGATGGGCTGCGGCTGCGGGATGAGTTGCTGGCGACGCCTGCGCGACTGACAGGAGGCCGGCGTCTGGGCACGGCTGCATCAGGTGCTGCTGGAGCGCTTGCACGCAGCCGGGCATATCGACTGGAGCCGGGCGAGCCTGGACAGCGCGTCCGTCCCAGCCAAACGTATGGCCCGCCCCGTCCGCAAGTGGCTTATGATCCGCTGGTCTGAGCAGTCTGCATAAACGTATCCGGCCTTCCGGCAGCGCCGTTGGCCAAGATGGAGATTCGCGCGTCCTGGTCCTCATAAAGGGGGCGGCGTCGAGCGCCATGTTACGCCAGAGGCTTCCAGAACACCGATCGACTGTCAGGCCATCTTCCTTTCGCCGCTCGCAGACATGGTGAGGCCGACAAAGGCTTCGCCGACCAAGCTCGGTTCAGGCAGCCACCGCCGCCGGCTCATAGACGCGTTCGTGGCGCAGCAGCGCCCAGACGGTCCGAGCCATTTTAGCCGCCAGCGCAACGACGGCGGTGTTGGCGTGCGCCCGCGCCCGCAGGCCCCGGAGCCATTGACCGATCCGCGTATCGCTTTTGCGAAAGGTCGGCATCGCCGCCCGTGCACCCTGGATCAGCATCTTGCGCAGGTACTTGCTGCCGCGCTTGGTGATGCCGACGAGTTTGGGTCGTCCCCCAGTCGTGACTTGCCGCGGCACGAGGCCGAGCCAGGCCGCCAGATCACGCCCGCGGGCGAAGGTGGCCACGTCAACGATTGCCGCAACCAGCGCTGTCGCGTTGAGTGCACCGATGCCCGGGATGGTTGTGAGCCGGCGAGCACTCTCGTCGGTCCGGGCCTGTTCGGCGAACTCGCCATCGAGCGTGGCGATGCGTTCGTCGAGGGACTGCCAACGTTCCCGCACGTCGGCCACGAGACTGCGCATTCGTGGCGTGATGTCCGCGGCGGCGTCGAGATCGAGCAGGGTGTTCAGGCTGGCGGCAAGCTTGGCACGTCCTTGTGGGACGATGTGGCCACGCTCCAGCAGGATGGCCCGGATCTGGTTCATCAAGGCCGTGCGTTCGCCCACGAGCTGGTCGCGCACCCGGTGCAGAGTCTGCATGTCGAGCTGCGCTTCCGACTTCAGCGCGACGAACCGCATCGTCGGACGCGTCGCAGCCTCTGCGATCGCCTCGGCGTCACGGTCGTCGTTCTTCTGGGCCTTGACGTAGGGGCGCACGTATTCCGGCGACATCAGCCGGATGGTGTGACCTTGAGCGGCGAGCGCCCGGCCCATGTGATGCGCGCCACAGCACGCCTCCATGGCGATGATGCAAGGTGGAAGCGTTGCGCCAAAGGTCATCACCGTCTCGCGTCGCATCCGGCGTCGCAGGACGACCCGACCGGTCGCGTCCAGCCCGACGAGGCTGCAGCTGTTCCTGCCCAGATCGATCCCGAGTATCGCAATGTCCATCGGTCCGCTCCATCCCTCGTGTGAGCCACACTGCAAAGCTAGCAGTGAAGCCCAGTGAGGGGCGGGCCATCCATAAAGGGGGGCCTGCCACCGGCCCGAACCCGACGGATCGGGGCAAGCCGGGCACCAAGCGCCACCTCGTCACGGATTGACCTGACCGGTATTTTGGACCGAGCCGAGTGAGCGACTGTCTTGCCGGTCAAGCGGTTTGCCATGGCGTTCCGTCCCTCAGGATGGCGTTGAGGATGGTGATCAGCTTCCGAGCGGTGGCAATCAGAGCAACGAGCTTGGGCTTGCCGGCCGCGATGAGCCGGTCACGGAAGGTTTTCAGCGCGGCGTTGTGACGGCTGGCCACCATGGCCCCCATGAATAGCGCCTTGCGGACAGGCGCGCGCCCGCCCGCGATAAAGCTTCTACTGCGCCACTGACCGGATTGCCGCGTCCAGGGCGCCAGCGGCCTGCCCCCTGAAAAGTGGTCCTCCCTGAGGTATGGCTTTGCGCCATGTGGAGGATGTTTTCATGGGACGGAAGAAGCATACGGCTGAAGAGATTGTCGCTAAGCTGCGTCAGGTGGATGTCTTGGTCTCGCAAGGCCGTAAGGTCGCTGAAGCAATCCGGTCCATCGAGGTCACCGAGGTCACGTATTACCGCTGGCGTTCCGAGTACGGTGGCCTGAAGGGGGATCAGGTCAAGCGGTTGAAGTCTCTGGAGACCGAGAACCAGCGCCTTCGTCGGGCGATCTCGGATCTGACTTTGGAGAAGCTCATCTTGAAGGAGGCGGCCTCGGGAAACTTCTGAGCCCGGCTCGCCGCCGGGCGTGTGTCGACTACGTCGTTGCCGAGCATGGCGTATCGGAACGCTTTGCCTGTCGTGTTCTGGGCCAGCATCGTTCGACCCAACGCAAGGCCGCCGTGGTGGTCGAGGACGAAGCTGCTCTGACGGCCGCGATCATCGCATTGGCCGTCCAGTACGGGCGCGACAGTTACCGTCGGATCACGGCCTTGCTCCGGCGTGACGGCTGGACGGTGAACGTGAAGCGCGTCGAACGGATCTGGCGCTGCGAGGGGCTCAAAGTTCCCGCTCGTCAGCCGAAACGGGCACGCCTCTGGCTCAACGACGGCTCCTGCCTGCGACTACGGCCCGAGCGGCCTGACCACGTCTGGTCCTACGACTTCGTTGAGCACCGCACGCACAACGGACGCAAGTACCGGATGCTGAACGTCATCGACGAGTTCACGCGCGAGTGCATGGCGATCCGGGTCGCTCGCAAGCTGAAGGCGTATGACGTGATCGACGTGCTCTCGGACCTGTTCAGCCTGCGCGGCGTGCCCGGTCATATCCGTTCGGACAACGGGCCGGAGTTCATCGCCAAAGCCGTCCAGGACTGGATCGCGGCGGTTGGATCTGCGACCGCCTACATCGAGCCGGGCAGTCCGTGGGAGAACGGTGACTTACGAGAGCTTCAACGCGAAGCTGCCGGATGAACTCCTCAACGGCGAGGTGTTCTATACCCTGAAAGAGGCCAGCGTCGTGATTGAGCAATGGCGGCGGCACTACAACAGCATCCGACCGCACTCGTCGCTCGGCTACCAGCCGCCTGCGCCCGAGGTCATCATCTGGCCAACGGAACCGAACGGCTCAGTGCCGACCGCTCGCCCCGCCATCGTCGCGCGACCGACGATGCACTAACTTCGAACCTGGGCCACCAGATAGGGGCAGGCCATTGAGACCTGTGTAACCAATGATGCAGGCGGGCGCGAGAATGTTGTTACTGAGCCTATCGAAAATTTCAGTCAAGCAATTAACGGCTTTGGATGCCGCCCAGATAGCGCTTGGATTTATTAAGAACTTAAACAAATTTTTCTTATGTCTGCATGCCGCGCACGCAGCCGAAACACGAGCAGTTTCCGTTAGACTAGCGTTCGACGTACAGAAGTCGGATCCTTCAACGGTCAATTTATATTGCATCTCGTCAGCGTCTTGATTTATCAAATTTACAAGATATTTTGATCAAATTTCAAGACATCTAAATCATTCCCACTTGAAGATCTTATTTCACCCGGCAGTATACTGACTCCCCTCCACCCGCCCGGAGCAACCCGAGGCGGGTATCTTGTTCTGCCGCATGCCGCACCAAGCGCTTCATGCATGCATCAGCCACTCACGTTTTCTGCAATAATTCTACTCAATTAATATGATTAAGCATTTTACTAAGTACTGAAATACATTTTATTTTCTAGCGACTGATTAGATTGTTGGCCGACTGGTGCCTCCTATGGAATTCAGCGGTAGCCCAATCATACAGCTCGCAATCGTACGGACTGTGATTTTCCATGGCCAATCTCTGTTTTCTGGTTATCTCAGGCTTCGAGGGGGTCACGTTGACCTGAACTGGCGCGGTATAAGGCAATCCCAAATGTTGAAATATCGTTTTTGTCGACAAGACAAAATCTTCTGAGATGCCGAATATTATTGAACTCAAGTTTTTTTTAGCAACTGAGACGCTATAATCGCTTTCTCCAATCGAGCAATCGCAAAAGTATTTACACACTGAATCTTTAGCGCGCAAAGCAATGAAGTCTTCAAGCGACCATTTGACGGCTTCCTGCACAAAATCTAGCTCTAGACCTCCTTCGAAGGTACTAAGTACATTTTTCGAATAGTAATAAAACGAGGCAAGTAATTCGACTGGATTTCGCAGCAGCGTTATGGGTCTGCAAGGCAAAGAAATGCACACCCAATACGGAATATGCCCACTAATTAGTTGGATACCATCAATACTTCGCCCCGTGATGCGTCCGTCGCGAGCTTCCGCTGCAAATTCCTCGCGGGATTTGAGGTCAATACCACTCAAGTCGATACTTGCTTCGAGTGGAATTTGCTCTCGAAGCATCATCAACAGAGAAGTGCCTGCTGTCTTTGCGATATGCATAAATACGATTGGTAAATCATTCACGGCAATAATTTTCCTGAGTATTTACTAGTTAATATATAATATTATTTAAATATTTAAACATTTGCATTCTACCGACAGAATGAAGATTTGTTGTCATTACCGAATCAGCTCCAAAAATTTCAATGCTAAACCGCTATTTTTGTCGCGAATTATTGAACTCAGCCACAGCGTACATGCGACTTTAATTCGAGACTTGAGCTTAGGCGCAGGATCATGTCTACAAGGGGTTGGGCTGAATCCGTGATCGTGCAGTTTTCGGTGACAAGGACCAAGTTGGGGGCGTCGGGACACTCGTAGGGCGCAGAAATCCCCGTGAAGTCTGGAATATCACCAACGCGGGCGCGCCGGTATAGCCCCTTCGGATCGCGGATCTCACAGGCCGCCAAAGGCGTACTGACAAAAACCTCAAGGAAGGGGAGGTCCCGGGCGATGCGACGCGCCTGGGCGCGCTCAGCGCGCAGAGGCGATATCAGCGAAACGAGTACGATCAGTCCGGCCTCGGCCATAAGTGCTGCTACTTCAGCGGTCCGTCGCACGTTCTCGTCCCGATCCGCTCGACTGAAACCGAGGTCGCGGGTTAGCCCAGTCCGCAGGTTGTCGCCATCAAGCACCATGGTGTGGCGACCCTGCGCGGTAAGAGCCTGATCAACGGCATTGGCGAGGCTCGACTTTCCGGAGCCCGACAGACCAGTAAACCAAGCGATGACCGGCCGTTGCCGAAGCTGGATCCAGCGGTTCTCGCGCGGTTGAAGGATGTGCGGCGTCAAATTCGAAGGCGTCATGCAAGCAAAATTATTCAATCGCGAGACTGTTAATCGTGCGAACCCGTTTCCTGAAACCCTGGCTCGGCCCCATCCAGGATAGCACGCAGCTTGCCAGCGTCACCGCCCGAACGCCCATAGCGGCACCGTGCCGCCGGGTCGCCCTGGCATGTTGCAATAGTAGGCCGTGTTCACGAGGGCGATGCGGTTGGCGGCAACCGTTGCGACCTTGACGTCCGACATGACGATGGCGCCTCCTTCCGGATGCACGCCGAACACCTCCAGGGTCGTCCAGCCGAGCGGCGCCGCCTCATTCGCCCAGCGGTCAAGGAAGTCGACGCACGCCGCGTGCGCGCCGCCCCAGGATCGGAGCATGAAGCCTGGGCACGGGACGGCGCTCGGCCGGAGGTTCAGGAAGGCCTCGCGCCAGATCTTCGCATCGGCGTGACAAGCTTGGCGTTCGGTAAGGCTGACATGGGCTCCGGCGGTTGATTCGGACCGGACAGGAGAGATGGAGAGGCTGTCGCCCGCGCTTTGCCAATGGTTTCCAGGTCATCGACCGCTACCACCTCATTGAGGAGCCCCAGCCGCGGCTTCTTCGACGCCGCGCGCATATCGATGCGTCAGGCTCGCGAGGTCGTTGGCACGGTCACCCCTGATTCGGCGCTCCTTCCGCCGGCTGAGCGTATCCAGTACGAGGGTTACCTGCAGAGGGGAGGGGCGGACGCGGCCATCCGCGCACTCGCGGAAGCAGGCGCTCTGATTCGCCGGATCGGCCAGCGCCTGGGCCACAGTCGCAAGATGGTGCGTGCAGTCCTGCGCGGCGAGCGCACGGACGTCTTCCGGGTCCGCCAGAGCTCGCTCGACGCCTATCTGCCCTGGCTCGACGCCCAGTGGGACGCAGGCAGCCGCAACGCCACCGAACTCTGGCGAATGGCGAAGGCGCAGGGCTTCCGAGGATTGCTCCGCGTGGTTGGGGAATGGGCGACGCGCCGCCGGCGCGCGGAGCAGGCCAACATCGAGCGGCTTCAGCGTGTGCCGTCGGCGCGAACCTTGGCACGACTGCTGACGACGGGTCGCGACCGGTTGACCAGGGCGTAGACGCTGACCGTGGCGGCGGTCGAGGAAGGGGTGCCGGAGCTGGTCGAGGCACGCGAAGTAGTCAGCGCCTTCCAGACGATGGTGCGAGGAAACGAACCCGGCCGGCTCGAAGGATGGCTCAGTCGGGCCGAGGTGAGTCTCGTCGCCTCCTTCGCGCGCGGCATCGGTCAGGACCGATCCGCAGTTCAGGCCGCGATCACGCTGCCATGGTCGAACGGCCAGACCGAGGGACAGGTCACGAAGCTCAAGCTCGTGAAGCGCCAGATGTACAGCCGCGGCAGGATCGACCTGCTGCAGGCTCGCCTGATCGGCCTCAAGCCTTGATGATCATCGAAAGTGCGTCAGAGCCCCTATTGGACACCGATCAGCCCTTCAGCGGGTCCTCTTTCCACGCGGATACCCATGATCAGCGAAGGTGAGCCAGAACCCGAGTGGCACGTCAATCCAGAAACAATATCAAATGCTGTTTGGCAAAAACCGGATACGGACAGAACCTCTTCAAACTCGCACAGGAAGACCAGAATGCGCTCCTGATGCGACGATCTAGGATCTGACCTTGCGGTTGCCGAGTTCGAACAGGCGTCGGAAAGCGAACTTCCGTCGGGACAAAGCTCGAGCTTCATACCGGTCTAATTGCTCAACCTGAGCGGAGATTTCTGGAAGGAAATCGCTAAGAAATATTCGCCCTGCCTGGGCTCCTGACCCCGCATCTGTTACGCCGCTTCGCAGAAGTGCAATTTTGTATGCCTGAACGCGTTGAAAATTAATCTGGGCCTCGGCAGCACTACGGGCCACCTTCAAAATGCCGTCAGCGATGCCGTAGCTGCTGACGATAAGCTCGGTCAAATGCTCGATCTCCGCATCCATTTTTGCATTGAGATCGACGCTTGAGAGGCCGTGCTTACGCGCATTCTGTTTTGATTGCGCCTTCCCTATGGGTGTGCGGGGTCCTGTGCTCTTTGCGGAATTGCGACGATTGGCATGACTGGCGCGCTCTGACGTCATGACGACCTCAAAATTCGAATAGCACAGTTCACCGCTCGCCGCTGCGCTCCACGTCAAGAACGTCAGCAGTAACTCTCCGAGCAAGCTGCCCGAAGCCTTCTCGCTTGCGCTCAATTTCCCGGAAAAGTGCATCTCGACGTTGATCGGCCAGCGCGGCCATTCGATCAATGCGTTCAATAGAGGGCAGGTTTAACAGAAAGCCGTGCGCAGTGACGTTCTCTGCCGTGAGACCACGCTCATGAAGAAGGTCGTCAACATAGGGCCGCTGCTCTCGGTGGCCGCCCATCCAACCTGCAGCGAGACTATCAGCCGATGGAGCTGCATCGTGGTTCAGATTAAAGGGATCCACGTTCTGGAGAGCAGGACGGATCAAATCCTCCGCTGCTTTCAACTGGGCCTGAACCAAGATCTGCCTTCGCCACCGGCGGAGCCGGCTTGCTTCCCAGATCAAGTCGGTGATGTTCTTAACCCAGATCGCCTCGATCACGTCATCAGGGCGAATTTGATGAACGATGCTACGGAGAAGGGTTTCATACTGGTCCGGGTCTTCATCTGCCAGCAGGGGACGATCGCTGAACAGAAAGTCTAGGTGAGCTGGGATCGCTGGAAGGACGTCCCCTGAGGCCGAGCCGTCCTTCTCACTCAGGCTGGTCAGTTTTGCCTTCGTTGTCGCTCGGTTCGCCATTTGATCCGCTGCTCCTGAATCGTCCTCCTTATCCGAAAGCGTCGCCTCTGGGTAAAGGCGATCGGTCGGCTTGGTCGCGGCATCCACCACGATCGGCTTCGAACCGGGTTCCTCAGCGTCACCGCTCTCTGAGTCGGACCTATGAGTTCGGCCACGTCGTAAACCCCCGTCGCGAAGGACAACTGTTCCATCGAACTTTCGCTTAATAACAGAATGACGCGATCCGAGCATCGGACGCGAGACGACCGCGGCACCCAGATGCCGAAGCTTTTGGCGCTTCGCTTCGGCAGCCCGCGCATGATCACTTCGCGTCTTCTCACGCCCACACGCCTCATGCGCTGGCCCGAGGTTCTGGATCTCGTCCGGCCCACCAAGCTCGAGCGCTCGAATGTGCTCGACGATCCAGCGATCTCGCACACCGTCGATGCGGCGATCGCAAACCACGCAAGTCCCGCCCGTGCGCTCCCACGCTTGAAGCCGACGGCGATTCGACAAAGAACCGCGTCGCGTTGTGCCAACGTCCTCAAGCGCGACGTACGGCATCAGAGCGCCCACTTTCGAGAGTCGGACGATTAGCAAGCGCCTTCAGAGCCTGAAAGGACAGGTGCTCCCAGTCGCAAAGGAGTTGCTCATATCGCTCAATTAACGCCCTGAGCTGTTCATCCTCTTCACGGCCTACGAGTCTCACTTGGAGACCCAAGGAAGCCACGGTAGGACGTGCAGGATCAGCCGTGTGCTGGCGCGGTTTTTTGTGGGGCATTGTGAGCCTCCGGCTTAGATTGGGTTGGTGAGCGGATCGGGCGGTCCCGACAGTGGGCCGATGTAGGCCGTGAATTCAGTCGATCATCACATTCATGCCAATGGCCCGGCCCTGCACGAGACGCCAGGGATCCATTCTGGTGGAATGGGCCGCTGACAAGAGTTGCTGCTCAGCGACACCCGCGAAGATTGCGTAGATGATGCTTCCGCATCCTGAGAAGCTGCATTCGCGCGTATTACCGGCAGCGTCGCCTCAGGTCCCGTGCGAGTCGACGTCTCATCGATATTCACAACGGGTCGGCTTACATTCCACCGGGCCATTAGACGAGCCGCCTTGGCGGCTCGCCATGTTCCCTGCAAAGCCGCTGACACACAGACCTGCCACCCGTCACCAGTCGCTGCTTGGCGAGCTTTCGCAGCAGCCACGGCTAAGCGCATAATAGCTCTACGGTCGAAAGCTCCAGATACGAGGAGAGGACAAACGCGAGCTGCTGACTGTGCCCGACGAAAGGCCAAATCGGCGAACGCTCGTTGTCGTAACGCTGCCTGTCGATCTCCGGGAGCGAAATGGATGCGGTCCGCTCGGATATCGCGTATGGCAACTGTCCAAGAAATAAAACGCTGACGCATGGAATGCACTCTTTTGGGGAAACATCACCATATTAGTGCTATCTGTCAGATGGTAAGTCAACCCAAAAAGGTCATGTTGCGCAAAAATGGTAATATCTCGGGAGCAGTGTCGCGCGGCGAGGGCCCTTCTGGAGTGGACGCAAGATCGCCTCGCTGAGGCGTCATCTGTTTCGAAAAAAACGCTGGTAGATTTCGAAGCCGGCAAGCGAACTCCATATGAGCGGACGCTCGCCGACGTTGTTCGCGCTTTAGAGGAAGCAGGTATAGAGTTTATTCCGGAAAACGGGGGAGGGGTTGGTGTCCGCTTTCGTGAAAAGCGAAAGGCCCGGAAGCATCCGCCAGCCTCCATATAAATGTAACTGATTTCTATTTAGACCGTTTATAATGTAAATTCAATATTGCATAATAATTGATATTATTTGAAATTATCAATGTTGCCTCGAGAATGTCGTCTTCTAGATTCATTTGGTATCTATGGCGTGGATTACTCTGACCTGAATAACAGGTTTGCATGCAATTTCTTGCTGTTGATGTGGCTTTCCCGGAAGGCATTACTACCGCCACTCGCTCTGCAGGTGGCATAAAGCTCTCAGGATGGCTGTTAGCGCAGGCAATCCGACAAATACCGGATTTAGTGCAGGCAAAAACTGACTTTCAAATCGGACGTGGTGTTGACAACAGGTACGCTCTCACCCTTGCGCATACGCTGCGCTAGGACAAGACCAGATTAGCAGCATCCCGGAACCTTACTCAGGATGAGCATGGTTGAGGATGTGCCGGCACCAATGATTGCTGAGAGTGTATAATACAAGACAGTGCCATTTCCAAGATTAACACCTCCTCTGATTCAGTGCTGACCGGCTTAGGTATGAAGAAGGCCATGGTCTTGGAACTGGAAATTTTCTGATGTCAAGGCTGCTAGCTGTACGTTCTTAAGCAGTATCGTGTCGGTAGCGCTCAAGGTTAGGAGCGTATCTGCACCAGCCGACGTAAGATGGCTTTGAACGTCGGCGTAGCTTGAGACCTGAACAGTGTCCAGCAGCAGGGTGTCATGCCCACTGGCTGAGCCTGCGTGGAACCCTGTAATCATGTCCGCGCCAAAACCCTTAGCAAACACGAACGTATCGCTGCCAAAGCTCTTGAACGAGTCGACCACGCCTGCAGTCGAAATGAGCGTCTGGCCAGCCTGGTAAGCTGTCTGCGTGTGAGACCCATTGGCGTTGGTCTGATCCACAAACTCCAGCTTTCCATTCGAGCCATAGCTGTCGTGCTCGGCCACGTAGGTCTTAGCCGTCAAATTCGACAGGTACACGTCCTTGCTCTTATCCGCGTGGATCTGCGTCTCGCTCGTGAGCATGCCGGCGGTATTGAACGCCTTCGTGTTAGAGTTCTCTGTGCCGCCGGGAGCGAACTTCACCACTTCGCTGGTCAGCACACCGTTGGTGAAGGTTTTTGTGTCCGAGAAGCCATCCGCGCCGAGCTCCACGTGCGTCTTCAGCGTACCACCCGCATCATACTGATCGTTGGTCTTGGTACCATCGCTGGCCAGCACGTAGTGGTAATCGAGCGAACCATCGCTGTGGGTGCGCGTCGCCTCGGTCAGCACACCTGCAGCGTTATAGCTGTAGCTTTCAGCGACGTAGGTCTTGCCGGTGATGGCCGATAGGAACAAGTCTGCGCTCTTATCCGCGTGGATCTGCGTCTCGCTCGTGAGCACGCCTGAGATGTTGAACACCTTGATGGCGGATTTTTCTGTGCCACCTGGTGCGTAGGTCACAGCTTCACGGCTCAGAACACCATTGATGAAAGTCTGCGTCTCTGAGTAGCCGCTGGTGCGCACCACCACGTGCGACTTCATTGTGCCGCCGGCATCGAACTGGTCAGTGGTCTTCGTGCCGTCACTGGCCAGCGCATAGTGGTAATCGAGTGTGCCGTCCTTATGAGTACGCGTGACTTCCACCAGCGTACCAGCTGCACTGTAGCTGTCGTGCTCGGCCGTGTAGGTCTTACCCGTCAGGTTCGACAGATACACGTCCTTGCTCTTGTCCGCATGGATCTGCGTCTCGCTGGTGAGCACGCCGGCGGTGTTGAACGCCTTTGTGCTGGAGATCTCCGCGCCGCCGGGAGCGAACTTCACCACATCACTGGTCAGCACACCGTTGGTGAAGGTTTGCGTGTCCGAGTAGCCATTCGAGCTCATCACCAAGTGCGACTTCAGCCTGCCACTGTCGTCATACTGATCGATGGCCTTGATGTCATCAACGCTAAGATCGTAGAGGGTATTAAAGTTGAAATTCGCGTCGATGACATACCGGACATCTTGGAGCACCACTCCTCCGCTGTCCTTGTCGACGTATTCGCCATAAAAATTGTGGCCGCTTTGAAGCGGTATCACCACGCCGCCGGCTTGCACCAAAGCGCCATGTGTTGTGTATTTGTAAAGCTTAACTCCCGCATCGTTAGTTCCGATTTGCTCCGGAACCTGCCATGTAACCAAATCCGCGCCGCCAATTTCCTTGATCTTTACATGATGAATGTTCGGATCAGGGTCGATATTTGTGTCTGCAGCCGTGTAGCTCGAGAGAATTATCTGGGACTTGAGCGCACCTTCCGCGTCGAAGGAGTTGTATGTAATTTTCCCTGAAATAACATTGTAAAGCGCGAAGTCACTTCGGTTATATTCAACAGAAAGACCAATGAAAGCAAAACCTCCATCCGTCAGGATAACCGGTGCAGATGGCTGATAGTACTCGATGCGAGCCCCGCCGCGAAAGCTACCAGAAAGCGTGGACCCAATCAGTATGTTACTTCCGATTTGGGCACCATCATTCCCGATGATATGGGCATAGTAGTTCGTTCGAGTGTACTCGTTCGGAGCCATGGGGTCTCCGCCCCCATTTTCTGCAGCAACTTCGCCAGAGATGTACGCGGAGCGGCTATCGGTCGTGCCCACAGCCGCTTCACCTTTGGCAATGGTGTAGCCGTAGTGGTAGTCGAGCGTACCATCCGCATGAGTACGCGTAACTTCCACTAGTAAACCAGCTGCATTGTAGCTGTCGTGCTCGGCCGTGTAGGTCTTACCCGTCAGGTTCGACAGGTACACGTCCTTACTCTTATCCGCATGGATCTGCGTCTCGCTGGTGATCACGCCGGCGGCGTTGAACGCCTTCGTGTTGGAGATCTCCGCGCCGCCGGGAGCGAACTTCACCACCTCACTGCTCAGCACACCGTTGGTGAAGGCCTGCGCCTGCGAGTAGCCGTCGGTGCCGAGCACCACGTGCGACTTCAGCGTACCACCAGCATCATACTGATCGTTGGTCTTGGTGCCGTTGCTGGCCAGCACGTAGTGGTAGTCGAGCGAACCATCGCTATGGGTGCGCGTCGCTTCGGTCAGCACACCTGCAGCATTATAGCTGTAGCTTTCAGCGGTGTAGGTCTTGCCGGTGATGGCCGACAGGAACAAATCTGCGCTCTTATCCGCATGGATCTGCGTCTCGCTCGTAAGTACACCTGAGGTGTTGAACACCTTGGTGCTGGATTTTTCTGTGCCCCCTGGTGCGCAGGTCACAGCCTCACGCGTCAAGACGCCGTCCGTGTAGGCCTGCACCTCAGACGAACCGTCAATATTTGATTTTTTTACAGAACTTATATTACCCTGGGCATCATAAACGGCGACTATGCTTGATCCATTCGCATCGATGCCCGAGATGGTCGATTTTGGCACTCCCGTAAGGGAAACGATAAACGCTCCAGATTTTGAATACGTCCCTGAGGCATCGGTGACGATCTCGACCGAGCCGGTGAAGATCTGGTCGCGCTGAGCTGCCGTCAGCGTCTGGCCTTTGACGACGACGGTGTCCTGGCCAGCCCCGCCCTGCACCAGGTAAGCGGTATCCGCGCTGTCGACGGTGAAGGTGGTGCCCGTCGCGTTCGCGCTCCTGATCGAGCCAAGACCGCCGTAGATGCTCTTCGCGGTCAGATCCAGGCTTGCCGCCGTGGTCGTGAGCGAGGCGCCAGAGCCGCTGAGGCCGATCGAACTCACGCTACCCACCGAGTCGGTCACCAGCTCGACACTCGAGCCATAGCTGGAGAGATTGAGATTGGTGACGTCGGCCAGCGTGGCGGCGTCCACCTTGACGATCATCCGGCCGCCGGTGCTGCTCGTGGCACCTGACACGTTCAGGCTCTCGACATGGCTGAGGCTGATCTTGGTCAGGTCATAGACCATGTCGACGCTGGGCGTTGCTCCTGGCGTCAGGGTGGCATTGTAGGGGGTGAACAGGCTCAGGGTGTCGTAGCCCGCACCACCATCAATGACGCTGCCCGCCTGCAGCTTGGTCGGCGCATTGACGTTGATCTGGTCGCTCTCGTTCCCACCCTGCAGCGCGACCCGGCCGGTGCCGAGCGTGACCGAGATCCCGCTCGTGGTCGGGAACGTGGTCGACGCCCCTGGCGTAGCAGTGCCATCGCTGAGCACGACCTTGAGGTCCACGCCGTCGCGCAGTGTCAGGCTGGCATAGCTGGAGGTGACGTTGGTGAGGCGCACCTCCTCGAAGCCGGTGAATTGGGCCAGGCCGGCGAGGTTGAAGCTGCCCGAGCCGGTCAGGGCGAGCACGTCGTAGCCGGCGCCCCCATCCAACTGGTCGCCGCCGGTGTAGGGCGTGGTCGTGCCGTTGTAGACGGGGGTGCCGGCGTTCAGCGTCGCGCCAGTGGCCTGAACGATCTGGTCGCCCGCCGACAGCTGGACCACGTCGGATCCCGTCGTGAGGACCGTCGCTCCGCGAGCAATCGTATCGATGGCCGTGGCAACACGACCACCGGCGCCTGTGTTGCTAGCAACATCCGTATACAGGCCAGCCGCGACAGAAATCTCGCCAGATCCCGTATAGTTCACGTCGGGTGTGAACACCGCCGTATACCGCAGCGGATCGACCATCGTGAGGCCGCTCAGTTGCCCGTGTGTCGCCGTCACATCGCTCAGGGCAAAGCCCGTGACGACTTCGCTGAACTGGAAGGTGACGATGGCGGACTCACCGGCCAGCAGCTGTCCGTCATTGATGCTCAAAGTCAGCACGGGTGGCGTGACATCGAGGGGACCTGCCTTTGTATACGTCCCAGCGGCGTCAGTGATGGTTTCGATGGATCCGGTGAAGACCTGATCGCGCTGAGCGTCGGTCAGGGTCAGGCCCTTGACCACGAGGGTGTCCGAGCCAGTCCCGCCCTGCACCTGCAGGGCAGTGGCGACGCTGGTCACGGTGAAGGTCGTGCCGGTTAGGTTCGTGCTCTCGACCAGAGCCCCACTGATGGACTTGCCCGACAGATCCAGGCTGGCTGCCGCCGTGACCAGCTTGGCACCTGAATTGGCGTAGATGCTGGTGACATCCGCCAGCGAGGCCGTATCGACCTTTGCGACCGTGGTGGCGCTGCCGTACCCACCGTAGCTGCCGAACAGCTCGAGAGTTTCGACGTGGCTAAGGCTGATGCTGGTCAGGTCGTAAACCGTATCCCGAGGCAATGCGGGCGAAGGGTACGTGAGCCCCGTGACCGGATCGATGTAGGACGAGGTCGAGTAGGTCTGCGTGCTGTCGTAGGACAGGCTGAGCCTGTCGTAGCCGGCACCGCCGTCGATCACGCTGCCCGCGTGCAGCTTGGCCGCTGTAGAAGCCGAGATGGTGTCGCTCTCGTTGCCACCCTGCAGCGTGACCCAACCGGTGCCGAGGGTGACGCTGATGCCACCCGTCGAGCTGTAGGACGGCACACCAGGCGTTGAGGGCGCCGTTCCATCGCTCAGGGTAACGGCAAGGTCGACCCCATCGCGCAAGCTCAGGCTGGCTGTGCTGGACGTCGCGTTGGTGAGGCGCACCTCCTCAAAGCCGACGAACTGGGCCAGGCCGGACAAGCTGAAGCTGCCCGAGCCAGTGAGCGAAAGCACGTCGTAGCCAGCCCCACCATCGAGCCGGTCACCAGTACCAAGGATCGGCGTAGCAGGCGTCAGCGTCGCTGATGTTGCCTGAACGATTTGATCACCGTCCAAGGGGAGCACCGTGTCCTGACCCGTCGTCAGAACGATCGTTCCTTGGGGCGCACTAACCTTCGTATACGTCCCAGCGGCGTCGGTGAGGGTCTCGATAGAGCTGGTGAAGATCTGATCGCGCTGGGCTTCGGTCAGGGTCAGGCCCTTGACCACGAGGGTGTCCGAGCCAGTCCCGCCCTGCACCTGCAGGGCAGTGGCGACGCTG
>NZ_JBYSXL010000085.1:0-1777 GCF_058782155.1 Methylobacterium sp. FW306-05-D | reverse complement strand
GCGCTGCCGTACCCACCGTAGCTGCCGAACAGCTCGAGAGTTTCGACGTGGCTAAGGCTGATGCTGGTCAGGTCGTAGACCGTGTCCCGCGGCGGAGTGGGCAAGGAGGGGTATATGAACCCACTGACAGGATCGGTGTAATACGAAGGGGTCTGCGTGCTGTCGTAGGACAGGCTGAGCCTGTCGTAGCCGGCACCGCCGTCGATGACGCTGCCCGCGTGCAGCTTGGCTGCTGTGGAAGCCGAGATGGTGTCGCTCTCGTTGCCACCCTGCAGCGTGACCCGACCGGTGCCGAGGGTGACGCTGATGCCACCCGTCGAGCCGTAGGACGGGAAACCCGATGTCGGAGGAGCCGTGCCATCGCTCAAGGTGACGGCAAGGTCGACCCCATCGCGCAAGATCAGGCTGGCTGTGCTGGACGTCGTGTTGGTGAGGCGCACCTCCTCGAAGCCGACGAACTGCTTCAAGGTGGCCAGGTTGAAGCTGCCCGAGCCGGTCAGGGCGAGCACGTCGTAGCCAGCGCCGCCATCCAGCTGGTCGCCGCCGGTGTAGGTCGGGGCTGTGCCGGTGAAGACAGGCATGCCGGTGTTCAGCGTCGCGGACGTCGCCTGAACGACTTGGTCGCCGTCCAAGGGAAGCACCGTGTCCTGACCCGTCGTCAGAACAGTCATGCTGGACATACGTGCTCTCCGGAAGCGTTCGATCGATCTCAGAACGGCGCGTTGCGATAACCGTTAAGGCTCTTTGGGAGTACCCGGACAGGTTGTCGAGCACCAAAAATGCGAACTGTGCCGAAGATTTCATTTACCAAACCATAGATGTTAAAAAGCCACGGATCGCACACGCGGCCGTCCCGACACGCAGGAAATCAATACAGGTTAAATCCACAGGGCGGCTCACGGCACCTTCATCCGAAAGGCGTTTGGTGCGTCTGCATGACCGGCGATCTGGCTATAGCCACCAGTGACACTGAGAAAGTAAAAATAAGAGTTTTATTAGTCTGTTATTATAAAATATTGCTATATCTATCGTAAAATAGACGAAATGCTTTGGCAATATGTTGAATTACTCATAACTTACAAATATTTTTCGCGAAGATAATCAAGTAGATAATATAGGTCCCTGAACAGGGCATATCGGGAGACCCTCAAGGGGCAGAGTCGATTGTTGGGGACCTGTAAGGTTTTGGCAGAACGAACCCATTTTGGAGAGGGGAAATGCCGCTCACCAACCGTGGCTTGAGGTTCTGTCAGCTTGCTTGAGGCTTATTGCCCCAAAAAATGATGTTCAGTGATACGCAAGCTAATGAAAAATTCGCTCTGCTGACTTGAATACGCGAGGTCTAGAGAGCTCATTTTATCTTGATAAAATCGGTCATATGGGCTAGAAAATCACGCCGTGCTTCGATCGTGTCCAGCGGAAATTTCAATCAATAAAGTGTTGTTTTACGAGAGGAACGAAGAGCGGCTCAACGCACTAAATTCGATCATGGATGTGCTAAACGATTCGCATCGCCGCCTCCCAATTTTGGGAGTGCGCTCTCAGAATGACGATCGTTCGATAAAAGGGCTGGCTGGGGCGCCAGGATTCGAACCTGGGAATGGCGGTACCAAAAACCGCTGCCTTACCACTTGGCGACGCCCCATCGCGCTCGGCGGAGGTGTGTCTAGACGCAGTGTCGGGTGCTGGCAACTGGGGGAGGGGGCGCTTATGGCTCTCGCCGGTTCGGCGGGAGGAAATGGGACATGAGCGGGCGGATCGCGGTGGTCACGGGGGC
>NZ_JBYSXL010000084.1:0-17668 GCF_058782155.1 Methylobacterium sp. FW306-05-D | reverse complement strand
AAACCCCGGCCTCGCGGCCGGGCTTTCTCGCGTCTGGGCTCCCGTTCGAGGCGGAAGCCCGCTCAGGCGGCCGACCGATCGTCGCCCGCGCCCCAGGCGTCCGGAGGCGCGGGCGATCGCGGTCTCAGATGTCGAGTTCCGCCCCGTCGGCGAAGGCGGCGCGCTCGGAGATGAAGGTGAAGCGGGCCTCGGGCTTGTTGCCCATCAGCCGCTCGACCGCGTCCCCGGTGGAATCGCGGGCCTCGTCCAGCACCTCGACCCGCAGGAGCGTGCGCTTCTTGGGGTCCATGGTGGTCTCCTTCAGCTGCGCCGGCATCATCTCGCCGAGGCCCTTGAAGCGGCCGATCTCGACCTTGCCCCCCTTGAACACCGTCCTGATCAGCTGGGCCTTGTGGTCGTCGTCCCGGGCATAGGCCGTCTTGGCCCCCTGGCTGATCCGGTAGAGCGGCGGGATCGCCAGGTAGAGGTGCCCGCGGTCGATGAGCTTGGGCATCTGCCGGTAGAAGAACGTGATCAGCAGCGAGGCGATGTGGGCGCCGTCGACGTCGGCGTCCGTCATGATGATCACCTTCTCGTAGCGCAGGTCCTCCGAGCGGTATCCGCTGCCGGTGCCGCAGCCCAGCGCCTGGGTCAGGTCCGAGATCAGCTGGTTGGCGCCGAGCTTGTCCCGGCTGGCCGAGGCGACGTTGAGGATCTTACCGCGCAAGGGGAGGATCGCCTGGGTGGCGCGGTCGCGCGCCTGCTTGGCCGAGCCGCCGGCCGAGTCGCCCTCGACGATGAAGATCTCCGAGCCGGCCATGCCGGCCTTGGAGCAATCGGCGAGCTTGCCCGGCAGGCGCAGCTTGCGGGTGGCGGACTTGCGCGCGACTTCCTTCTCCTGGCGCCGGCGCAGGCGCTCCTCGGCCCGGTCGATCACCCAGTCGAGCAGCTTGTTGGCCTGGGCCGGGGAGGCGGCGAGCCAATGGTCGAAGGCGTCGCGGATCGCGGTCTCGACGATGCGCGAGGCCTCGACGGTGGCGAGCTTGTCCTTGGTCTGGCCCTGGAACTCGGGCTCGCGGATGAAGACCGAGAGCATCGAGGCGCAGGTCGCCATCACGTCGTCGGTGGTCACCGCCGTCATCCGCTTGGCCTGGCCGACCCGCTCGGCATGCTCGCGCAGGGCCCGCAGCAGGGCGACCCGCAGGCCGCTCTCGTGGGTGCCGCCCTCGGCCGTCGGGATGGTGTTGCAGTAGGAGGCCGAGACGCCGTCGTCGGTCACCATCCAGGCCACGGCCCATTCCAGGGAGCCGTGCCCGCCCGGCTTGGTGATCTTGCCCGAGAAGATCGCGTCGGTGACGAGGTCCTTGCCCTCGAGATCGCGGGCGAGATAGTCGCGCAGGCCCCCGGGGAAGCGGTGCACGGTCTCGGCCGGCACGTCGTCCAGACCCTCCAGGAGGGCGGGGGCGCAGCGCCAGCGGATCTCGACCCCGCCGAACAGGTAGGCCTTGGAGCGCGCCATCTTGAACAGGCGGCGGGGATCGAACGTCAGCGCCCCGAAGATCTCGGCGTCGGGGTGGAAGCGCACGCGGGTGCCGCGCCGGTTCTGCACCCGGCCGACCGTTTCCAGCGGACCCTGCACGTGGCCCCGTGAAAAGGTCTGGCGGTAGAGGGTCTGGCCGCGGGCGACCTCGACCTCGAGCTCGTCCGAGAGGGCGTTGACCACCGAGATGCCGACGCCGTGCAGGCCGCCCGAGGTCTCGTAGACCTTCGAATCGAACTTACCGCCCGCGTGCAGGACGGTCATGATGACCTCCAGCGCGGACTTGTTGGGGTATTTCGGGTGCGGGTCCACCGGGATGCCGCGGCCGTTGTCGGTGACGACGAGGTGGCCGCTCTCCTCCAGCTCCACCTCGATGAAGCTGGCATGGCCCGCCACGGCCTCGTCCATGGAATTGTCGATCACCTCGGCGAAGAGATGGTGCAGGGCGCGCTCGTCGGTGCCGCCGATATACATGCCGGGGCGGCGGCGCACCGGCTCCAGCCCCTCCAGCACCTCGATGGTGGAGGCGTCGTAGCCGGCCTCGGCCGAGACGGGCGGCGCCAGCGGCGCCACGGCGTCGAGCTTGCGACGCTCGGCGGCCTTGGCCAGGGGCGCCTTGCCGCCGGCGAAGAGATCGCGTGCGGGGTCGCTCACCGGAGCGCCTCGCGCGGGTGATGGTGCGGCCGCGGGCTTCGCGGGCCGGATCGCAGAGGGAGACCGTGCAGCATTCGCCTTCATCCTCTCACCATACCGGAACAAACCGGAAACAGAAAGGGGTTCCCGCTCCGAGAGGCGGGAGCCGGAAGCCCCCGCCGCACAGGGCGTACCACCCCATGACATGGTATGGGGGTGGTTAAGAAGGCCTGACGGTGGCGCGATCGGACGATCGCTGCGGAGAGGCGCCCGCCGCGGGGCGCCTCAGGTCCCGACGCGACCGCCGCCGCGCTTCGTGATCGTCAGCACGGCGGGGCGCGGCGGCATCGCGGGGTCGAAGTCGGGCCAGCGGGTGGCGGGCGCCTCGAAGGTGGCGGGCACCGCCTTCGGGTCCTCCTCGTCGGCCTCGCCGGGATGCTGGACGGCCACGAAGAAGGTGGTGTCGTCGGGGGTGAAATAGGGGCCGCACATCTCGGCCCCGTGGGGCACGCGGAAGAAGTGCTTGCCCGTGCCGCGCCCCGGCCCTTCGGTCTCCATGGCCCAGATACCGTCGTTGCGCCCTGTCCGCGAGGGGGCGTTGCCGTCGGTGGCGACCCAGAGCCGGCCCAGCCCGTCGACGGCGCAGTTGTCCGGCATGCCGAACCAGCCGTCCTTCGTGGTGGCCGACGAGAAGGTGGCCCCCACCGCCGCGACGCTCGGATCGCCGCAGCGGACCAGGATCTCCCAGGCGAATCCCGTGGCGGCATGGTCGCCGTCGTCGGGGGTGAGCTCGACGATGTGGCCGAATCGGTTGTCGGCGCGCGGGTTGGCGGCATCGACCTGATCCGCCTTGCGCTTCCCGTTGTTGGTCAGCATCACGTAGACCTTGCCGGTCTTCGGGTTGGCCTCGACGTCCTCGGGCCGGTCCATCTTGGTGGCCCCGAGCCGGTCGGCGGCGAGGCGGGCGCCGATCACCACGTCGCCTTGCGAGGCGAAGCCGTTCTCCGGCGTCAGCGGCCCCTGCCCGAAGACGAGCGGCATCCAGGTGCCGCGCCCGTCGGCGTCGAAGCGGGCGACATGCAGGGTGCCGGAATCGAGGAGGTCGCGGTCGCCGCTGTCGGCCCGGCCCGCGGTGACGAACTTGTAGACGTAGTCGAAGCGCTCGTCGTCGCCCTGGTAGATCACGTAACGGCCGTCCTTGGCGACGATGCCCGCCGCGCCCTCGTGCTTGAAGCGCCCCAGGGCCGTGCGCTTCTTCGGAACGCTCGTCGGGTCGAACGGGTCGATCTCCACCACCCAGCCGAAGCGGTTGGGCTCGTTGGGCTCGTGTCCGACGTCGAAGCGCTCGTGGAATCGGCCCCAGGCATAGGCGCCGGCCGGCAGGTTGAAGCGCTTGTGGTTGGCGGCCTCCGGCGCGCCCTCGGCCAAGGCGCCGGAGAAGTAGTAGTTGATGTTCTCCTCGCAGGTCAGCCACGTCCCCCAGGGGGTCGTGCCGCCGGCGCAGTTGTTGATCATGCCCCGCGCCGCCCGGCCCGTGGGGTCGGCGGCGGTCTTCACCCGGTCGCTGCCGGCGGCCGGGCCGGTCAGCGCCATCGGCGTCGCGGCGGTGATGCGGCGGGCGTATCTGGAATCCGGCACCACCGTCCACTTGCCGTCCTGCCGGCGGATCTCGATGACCGAGCCGCCATGGGCCGCCATCTCGATGTCCACGAGCTCCCGCGTCATCCCCTTGAAGTCGGCCGCCTTGGTATCCTGGCGGCCGAGGCCGGGGAACATGAGTTCCTCGTTGGTGTATTCGTGGTTGACCACGAGCAGGCCGTGCGCCGCCGGGTCGGCCGCCCCCGGCATGGGGAAGTAGCCCACGAAGTCGTTGTTGTAGCCGAATTGCTGGGCCTGCGCGGCCGCCGTCTGGTTGCGGGGGTCGAAGGCCGGCGCGCCGGGCAGCACCGGGTCGCCCCAGCGGATCAGGATCTCGGCGTCGTGCCCGGCGGCGACGTGATGGTGCGCGTCCGACCCGGCCTCGATTTCTTCGAACGGGAAGCGGGTGCCCGGACCTTGGGCCGCCTGCGCCGCTCCGGCGGCCAGGGCGCGGGGCGTCACCACCGCCGCGATGGCGCCGACGCCGAGGAGCCCGCGCAGGAGGTCGCGCCGGTCGAAGCGGGCCGCCACCACGTCGCCGAAGGTCGGATTCGCGCTGTCGTTCGACCCGCGATCCTCGGCGGCCTCCGCGGCCTGCGAGCGGGTTCGCGTCGGTTCGGTCATGCGGCGGGTCCGTGAAGGCGAGGGGACGGCGGGTGGCGACCTCTCCCGCTAGCCGGCCCGCATGGCACCGGTGTGACAGCGGCCGACACCCCGGCCGAGGCCCGCCTCCGGCGGCGCGCGCTCCGGCCGCCGGTCCTAGGCCTTCCGGCGTGCCGCCGCGGCGGGCGTGTCGGCGGCGGGCGCCGCCGCCTTCTTGGCAGCCGCCGTCTTCTTCGAAGCCGCCGTCTTCGGGGCGGTCTTCTTCGGAGCCGCCGTCTTGGAAGGCGACGCCGCATCCGCGTCCCCCGCCTCCGCGGAAGCCTGCGTCACCGGCGCTTTCTTGGTCACCGCCTTCTTCGCCGGGGCCTTCTTCGCCGGGGCCTTGGCGCCCGCCGCCTTGCGGGCCGGCGCCTTCTTCTTGCCCCCGCCGGCGGCCTCCCGGGCGGCGATCAGCTCCAGGGCCTGGGGCAGGTCGACCGCCTCGGCCGCCATGGTCTTGGGCAGCGTGGCGTTGGTGGTGCCGTCGGTGACGTAGGGGCCGTACTTGCCCGATTTCACCACGATGGGCTTGCCCGTCTCGGGGTGCTCGCCCAGCGGCCGGCCCGGATCGGAAGCCGGCCCGCGCCGGCCCCCGCCCTGCTCCTTGGCCACGATGAGGTCGATGGCCCGGTTGGCGCCGATCTCCAGCACGTCGTCGTCGCGCCCGAGATTCGCGTACATCTTGCCGTGCTGGACGTAGGGGCCGAAGCGGCCGAGATTGGCCAGGATCGGCTCGCCGGTCTCGGGGTGGCGGGCCACCTCGCGCGGCAGGGCGAGCAGCTTCAGGGCCATCTCCAGGTCGACCGAGGACGGGCTGGTGCCCTTCGGGATCGACGAGCGCTTGGGCTTCGGGGCCTCCTTCTCGGTCGAGGCTTCGCCGAGCTGGACGAAGGGGCCGAAGCGCCCGTCGCGCACCGTCACGGGCAGGCCGGAGACGGGGTCGTTGCCGAGCACCCGGGTGCCGGGCTGGCCCCCGTTCTCGGACGAGCCCTCGCCGTCGCCCTCGACGCCCGAGGCGGCGAGCTGGCGGGTGTACTTGCACTCCGGATAGTTCGAGCAGCCCACGAAGGCGCCGAACTTGCCGAGCTTCAGGGAGAGCTGGCCGGAGCCGCAGGTC
This sequence comes from Methylobacterium sp. FW306-05-D, assembly GCF_058782155.1. Taxonomy (NCBI): domain Bacteria; kingdom Pseudomonadati; phylum Pseudomonadota; class Alphaproteobacteria; order Hyphomicrobiales; family Methylobacteriaceae; genus Methylobacterium; species Methylobacterium sp. FW306-05-D. The sequence goes on along the minus strand of NZ_JBYSXL010000084.1, from coordinate 12,119 downwards.
GGGCAGGTGCGCGGGTTCGAGCCGTCGGCCTTCTCGGGGAAGATGTGGGCGCCGAGCAGGTCGTTGAGGGCGTCGAGCACCTCGGCGACGCGCAGCTCCTTGGTGCCGGCGATCGCGGCGGAGAAGTCGCGCCAGAAGTCCCGCAGCACCTCGCGCCAGTCGATCTCGGCGTTCGAGACCCGGTCGAGCTGCGTCTCGAGGTCGGCCGTGAAGTCGTACTCGACGTAGCGCTTGAAGAAGCTCTCGAGGAAGCCGGTGACGAGGCGGCCCTTGTCCTCGGCGACCAGCCGCTTCTTGTCGATCCGCACGTATTCGCGGTCGCGCAGGGTCTGCAGCACGGCGGCGTAGGTGGAGGGCCGGCCGATGCCGAGCTCCTCCATGCGCTTGACGAGGCTGGCCTCGGAATAGCGCGGCGGCGGCTCGGTGAAGTGCTGGGTCGAGGCGATGCGCTCGCGCTTGAGCGCGTCGCCCGCCTTCATCGGCGGCAGGCGCCGGCCGTCCTCGTCCTCCTCGTCGTCCTTGCCCTCCTGGTAGAGGGTGAGGAAGCCGTCGAACTTCACCACCTGGCCGGTGGCGCGCAAGTCCAGCTTGCGCGGGCCGACCCCGGCCACGACGTCCACCGTGGTGCGCTCCAGCTCGGCCGATTCCATCTGGCTCGCCACCGTGCGGGTCCAGATCAGTTCGTAGAGCTTGGCCTGCTCGGCATCGACGGTGCGGGCCACGGTCTTGGGCAGCCGGCCCATGTCGGTGGGGCGCACGGCCTCGTGCGCCTCCTGGGCGTTCTTGGCCTTGACACTGTACTTGCGGGGACTCCCCGGCAGGTAGCGCTCGCCGTATTCCTGGCCGATGACCCGGCGGGCATCGGCGATGGCCTCCGGCGCCATGTCGACGCCGTCGGTCCGCATGTAGGTGATCAGGCCCACCGTCTCGCCGTCGATCTCGACGCCCTCGTAGAGCTTCTGGGCGGCGCGCATGGTCTGGGCCGGCGCCATCCCGAGCTTGCGGGAGGCCTCCTGCTGCAGGGTCGAGGTGGTGAAGGGCGGGGCGGGGTGGCGCTTGGCGGGTTTCGCCTCGACGCTGGCGACCGAGAAGGTGGCGAGTTCGAGGTCGCGCTTGAACGCCGCCGCCTCGTCGCCGGAACCGACGTCGAGGCGCTGGATGCGCTTGCCGTCGGCGCCGGTGAGGCGGGCCTCGAAGCTGGCGCCGGTCTCGGTCACCAGGGTCGCCACCAGCGACCAGTATTCCCGCGGCTTGAAGACCTCGATCTCGCGCTCGCGCTCGCAGACGAGGCGCAAAGCCACCGACTGCACGCGCCCGGCCGAGCGGGCGCCCGGCAGCTTGCGCCACAGCACCGGCGAGAGGTTGAAGCCGACGAGATAGTCGAGCGCCCGGCGGGCCAGGTAGGCGTCGACCAGGGCCTGGTCGATCTGCCGGGGCTGGCGCATGGCGGTCTCCACCGCCGCCTTGGTGATCGCGTTGAAGGTCACGCGCTCCACCGGTATGCCCTTGAGGGCGCGGCGGGCGGTGAGCGCCTCGACCACGTGCCAGGAGATCGCCTCGCCCTCGCGATCCGGGTCGGTGGCGAGAATCAGGCCGTCGGCCCCCTTCAGCGCCTTGACGATGTCGGAGACGCGCTTCGAGCCCCGGTCGTCGAGCTCCCACAGCATGTGGAAGTCCGCCTCCGGATCGACGGAGCCGTCCTTGGCCGGAAGGTCGCGGATATGGCCGAACGAGGCGAGGACCTCATAGTCGCGGCCGAGATACTTATTGATCGTCTTGGCCTTGGCCGGCGACTCGACGACGACGACTTTCATGTGCTGATACGAGCCTCTCGTCAGGGCCTGACCCGCAGCGACGACCATGCGCAGATTGTGCGGGGGGCGTCGCCACCCGTCCGGAGAGGGGGTCGGCGCGGGGGAGAAGTGGGTCAAGGCCAGGGGGATGTCAAATGCCACCGCCCGGCCCGGCCCGGCCTCACCCCCGTTTGGCGAAGGTCAGGGCCGCGTCGAGCGCCCCGTTCAGGGTGGTCACCAGCACGTCGGCGGAGAGGGTGCGGCGCAGCCGGTCGAGGGAGGCCGGATCGCGCTCGCGCCAGAAGCCGACGATGACCCGGACGCCCGGAATGGCCCGGCGCGCCTGGCGCACGTTCAGGCGGATCTGCGACAGGCTGACGGGCTCCAGGTAGGAGAAGCAGACCAGGGCGATGCCCGAGAGGTCGTCCGGCGTCTCGCCCCGGCGCAGCTGCGCCATCGACATCACCTGCGCCCCGAGGCCGTGCCGGTCGAGGATCTGGCCGAGCATCAGGGTCGCGGCCTCGTCGAAGGGCCCGCGGCTCGACACGCACAGCACCGGACGCGGCGCCCGCCAGCGGGCCGGGAGGTCGTCGGGGCGCAGGACCACCGCGGCGACCTGCCGGTCGGGGCCGATCGCCGCGATGGCCGCCGAGGTCTCGGAATTGCCGGCCGAGCCGGAGCCCGACCGGAGCCCGCGGCCCCCCGGCACGCTGCCGAGGCGGGCGACCACGGCGCGCAGGGCGGCGCCGACCTCGTCCTGGCGGGTCCGGTCGAGGGTGCCGCGCGAGAGGTCCTCCTGCGCCATCAGCAGGCCGGCGAGCACGACCTCGTCGTAGTAGGTGACGAGGGCGCGGGCCTTGAGGAACATCCGGCCCTGGTCGATCGCCTCCTCGGGGTCCCCCGCCAGCATGCGCTGGTAGAAGATCTCCGGGGGCGACAGGGCCGGGCGGTCGCCCAGGATCACGTCGAGGTACCAGAGCCGCTCGATGTGGCGCCCCAGCACCACGAGGCAGACGGTGATGGGGGTCGCCAGCACGAGGCCGATCGGCCCCCACAGGAAGGCCCAGAGGGTGGCGGCCAGGATCACCGCGATGGGCGAGAGCCCGGTGGAATGGCCGTAGAGCAGCGGCTCGACCACGTGGCCGGCGATGGGCTCCACCACCACGAACAGGATCGCGGTGGCGATGACCATGCTCCAGCCCGGATCGACGGCGGCGGCCACGATGAGGGGGAGGAGGGCGCTGATCGCCGCGCCGATATAGGGCACGAAGCGCATGATCGCGGCGAGCACCCCGAACAGGATCGGGTTCGGCACGCCGATGACCCAGAGGCCGAAGCCGATCACCACGCCGAAGGCGATGTTGAGGACGAGCTGGGCGAGGAAGAACCGGCTCAGGCGGGCCACCGCGTCGTCGATGGCCGCGGTGGTGCGGCGCAGATCCCCCGAGCCCGCCAGGCGGATCGCACGGTTCCGCAGGTCCTCCCGCTGCAGCAGGATGAAGATCGTGAAGATCAGGATCAGGCCCGTGGTGGCCAGGGGATGCAGGATCGGACCGGCCACGGCGCCCAGCGTCCCGAGCAGCCCCGCCTTGGCGGTGGCGATCTGCACGTGGAGCGGATGGGCGAGGCTGCCCGCGCTGCCCTCGGGGGTCGTGGCGTTCGGGTCCGGCTGCAATTCGGCGCCGAGGTCCTGCACCATGTCGACCATGCGGGAGAGGGTGCCGCTGCCGGCGGTCGCCTCCTTCAGGGAGGCGATCTTCTCGCGCATCGTCACCTGGTAGCGCGGCAGGTCCGAGGCGAGCTGGGCCGCCTCGTTGGCGATGAGGACCGACACCCCGAGGAGCGCCCCGAAGGCCGTGAGCACCACGGCGAGGACGGCGAGCGCGCGCGGCACCCGGATGCGGCGCAGGAGGCGCACCCCCGGCACGAGGACGAAGCTCAGCAGGATCGCGAGCGTCACCGGCACGAAGATGTCGCGCCCGAGATACAGGGCCGCCGCGATGGTGATCACGAGGAGGCACGAGGCCAGGGTCGTGAAGACCGGCATCGCCTGCCGCAGGAGGCGGGCGGTGATGGGATCGTCGCTCATGTCGGGGATGGGTCTCGTTGGGGTGAGCGACGCGGCGGCCGGCGCGCCGGACGCGCGCGCGGCGGTCCGGAGAGACGCCTCGAACGGAGGCGGGCGCCTCAGGCGATGGCGGGCGCCTGGGGTCCGACCGCGGCGTTGATCTGGGTGAGCAGCTTGGAGAAATCCACCGGCTTGGGGTGGTAGTCGTTGCAGCCGGCCTGGATCGCCTTGTCGCGGTCGCCCGACATGGCGTGCGCGGTCAGGGCGATGATCGGGATGCCCTTGGTGTCGCTGCCGGATTTCAGCACGCGGGCCGCCGACCAGCCGTCCAGGATCGGCAGGTTCATGTCGAGGAGGATGACATCGGGCTGGCCGGTGCGCGCCTGCTGCACGCCGGCCTCGCCGTCATGCGCCAGGATCACATCGTAGCCGCGCCGCTTCAGCCGGCGGGACAGGAAGTCCCAGATCTCCTCGTGATCTTCCACCAGCAGGATTTTCGCCATGGCCCCTCTACCCCTCGATCGTCGTCGGCCCCGATTCCGCCCGGCAGATCGCATTCCGGACGGCCCATGCGGGACCCGAGCTCATGGAACGAACCCGGACCCCCGAGCAAGACGCGTGCTCGGGCCGTGCGGTGAACGCACGATCGGCCGGAACGGTCCATGCCTCCCGGCGCGATCCAGCGACACGGGGGCCTGGCTGTGACGGTCGGGCCCGTCAGGGCGCGCGCGATGCGGGCGTGGACTGTGCAGGCATGGACTGCGTAGGAATGGGCTGTGCGGGAATGGGCGCCGCCGGCACGGGCGCTGCGGGCCGGGGCGGATCGAGACTCGTGTGGGGGCGGTCGTCGCTGAAGCGCCCCCGGGTGCCCGGCAGGAGGCCGTTGTCCTGCATCCAGATCATCAGCATCACCGCCGCCAGCAGGGTCGCGAACGACGTCAGCCGGCCGACATGGCGCCGCCGGACGACCATCAGCACCAGGGTCGCCAGGAACAGGAGGAACAGGACGAGGAGCAGCATGCGGCCTTCCCGGGCAAGCCACCCGGCCGGGCCCGGAGCCCGGCGCGGATCGCGGGGCCAACGGGGCGGACGCGTCCCTCGTTCCGCCGGCCAGGCCCCGCCAGGGAAACCGAGACAGGCCCCGCCAGGGAAACCGAGACAGGCCCCGCCAGGGAACAAGGCGCCGCCGGGGAAACCGGGACAGACCCCCTAAGGAACAAGGCGCCGCCGGGGCACCTTCTCGTCCGGAGGGCCCGTCCGCGGCCACCGCCTCCCCCCCACCCGATTCTGACCGCGCGCCGGACTTCCGGCCCCCGGGCGACTGGAGATCCGCCATGAAGGCACTGTGCTGGCACGGCAAGGGCGACATCCGCTGTGACACCGTCCCCGATCCGCGGATCGAGGATGCCCGCGACGTCATCATCAAGGTGACGTCCTGCGCGATCTGCGGCTCCGACCTCCACCTGATGGACGGGCAGATGCCCACCATGGAAGCGGGCGACGTCCTCGGGCACGAGTTCATGGGCGAGGTGGTCGAGGTCGGGACCGGCTTCACCAAGTTCCGCAAGGGCGACCGCATCGTCGTGCCCTTCAACATCAATTGCGGCGAGTGCCGCCAGTGCCGGCTCGGCAACTTTTCGGTCTGCCAGCGCTCGAACCGCAACGCCGCGATGGCGGCCGCGCAGTTCGGCTACACCACGGCGGGCCTGTTCGGGTATTCGCACCTCACCGGCGGCTATGCCGGGGGCCAGGCCGAGTATGTGCGCGTGCCCATGGCCGACGTCGCCCCCATGAAGGTGCCCGACGGCATGGACGACGAGTCGGTCCTGTTCCTCACCGACATCCTGCCCACCGGCTGGCAGGGCGCCGAGCATTGCGAGATCAAGGGCGGCGAGATCATCGCGGTCTGGGGCGCCGGACCGGTCGGCCTGTTCGCGATCCAGTCGGCCAAGATCATGGGCGCCGAGCGGATCATCGCGATCGAGACCGTGCCCGAGCGGCTGGCGCTCGCCCGCAAGTACGGCGCCACCGACGTCATCGACTTCATGAAGGAGGACGTCTTCGAGCGCATCAAGGAGATCAGCAAGGGGGAGGGCGCCGACGCCGTCATCGACTGCGTCGGCATGGAGGCCACGGCCGGCCACGGCATCGCCGGCGTGCTCAGCACCCTTCAGGAGAAGCTGACCTCCACCGAGCGCCCCTACGTGCTCGCCGAGGCGATCAAGGCCGTGCGCCCCTGCGGCATCGTCTCGGTGCCGGGCGTCTATGGCGGGCCGGTGCCGGTCAACATGGGCTCGATCGTGCAGAAGGGCCTGACCCTGAAGAGCGGCCAGACCCACGTGAAGCGCTATCTCGAGACGCTGACGAAGCTGATCCAGGCGGGCAAGTTCGACATGACCTCGCTGATCACGCACCGCTCGGCCGACCTCGCCGACGGTCCGGACCTCTACAAGACCTTCCGCGACAAGCAGGACGGCTGCGTGAAGGTGGTCTTCCACCCGAACTGAGCCGAGACCGCCAAGACGGAAAAAGGATCTCCGAAGTCTGAAACCCTGTCGTGCGTCGGTTTTCGATGCGCGGCAGGACAACAACCAAGGATATCTCACTCATCTCGCACCGATGTGCATTGCGGAATGGCCCCGGCATCCGCTAAAGCCGAGCTATGTCAGACTTGGAATCCCTCCTCAACCGTCTCAAGGACGCTCAGAGGACCCTCATCACCGAAGCCGCGAAGATCGAGATGCTGCCGCCCGACAGCGTGCTGCGCCGGGTCGCCGACCTCGAGAACACCATCGCGGCCGTCGAGGCCCTGATCGAGGAGCAGGCCCATCGCCGCGGCCGCGCCACGGGGTAAAGCCGCGACACGGGGTAAAGCCGCGCCCCGGAGGAAGGCTGGCGCGCCCCTGATGACCCCGGACGGACGCTACCTCGTGGTGCGCGGCCGTCTCTGGCGCCGGACCCGGCCCGATCTCGAACCGGCCGCACGCGAGACCCTCGTCGCCGCCCTGATGGATGCCCGCCGGGCCGTGAAGGCCGGCAAGGCGGCGCAGGACCCGGAGGCCGTCGCCGCGGCCCGCCGCGCCGTCGATGCGGCCAAGCAGGGCCTCGGCGAGCGCGGCCCGGTCTGGTGGGACGACGGCGCGCCCGACCTCAACCGACACATGGCCCGCACCACGCCCTACGCCGAGTGGTTCGCGCGGGAGACGGCGGGTGCAGGGGAGCCTCCGGCGGGTGCGGCGGGATAGCGCGCCGGCTGGACCCGCGCGGCGTTTTCGCCTATATCGGACCTGCGGTTGATGACCGGTTCGTAATAACGTTTCAGGACCCGGAGGGCAGTACTCCGGCGCCTCCACCACAAGCCCATCCGCTGCGGCAGGCCCGCGCCCGATGGTGGTCTTCTGATGGGGGCGAAATAGGATCGACTGGGCGGTAAAGGGATCGCGAGTTCGCTCTCACCTCGGTGCGGGACGATGCGGCTGTCGGTAAGGACTCGACCGGTTCGACGCAGGCAACCCCTGTTTCGGGCATTTGGCCAAAACTCTAAATGCCAACGATAACGTTGTCATGGATGCCCGCCTCGCGGCGTAAGCATCTTGCGGTAGGGTAACCGTCGAAACAGAACCCGGAGCTTCGGCTCCGGGACCCACCTTTTCCCGATTCTGCGTCGAGAGACCGGCCCCGCCCACGGCGATGGCCCGGGCGCGCATTCGCGTCCGATCTCCGAAGCGTCGTCCCGACCTCTCCGAACGCGAAAAAAACTCCGGTGCCGAAGGCGCCGGGGTCTTTGGTGCGGCCTGCGGGCCGCCCGCGCGGCGCGGGCGGCGGGATGGAGGCTCAGACCGGGGTGGTCGGGTAGGCGCGCACGCGGTTGCGGCCCTCGACGGTGCCGCCCAGGGCGTTGCCCGGGATCGCGTCCGGCGAGGTGGCGGCGGCCGCCTGCGGGGCGGTCCAGCCCTCGGCCCGCCAGTTCTGGGCGCGCTCGTCGACGTCGATCGAGCCGTGCTCCTCGAGGATGTCCATCACCCGGGCCGCGTGGGTCTGGTCGGCCCGGACGGTGACGAGGGTGCCGCCGCGGCGCACGCCCTCGCTGTAGGTGTGGGCGTCGGTCTCGCTGAGGCCCGCCCCCGTGAGGCCGCCGGCGAGGCCGCCGGCCGCGGCGCCGATGCCAGCGCCCGTCAGCGTGGCCACGAGCCAGCCGGCCGCCACCACCGGGCCGACGCCCGGGATCGCCAGGAGGCCGAGGCCGGTCAACAGCCCGGCCGCGCCGCCCAGGACCGTGCCGACGGTGGCACCGGCGCCGGCGCCGCTGGAGGCCTTCTCGGGCGTGTCGCCGTGGACGGGGGCGTCGAGGTCGGTGGTGGTGCGCAGGCGCCCGGCATGCCGGTCGCCCTCGTTGCTGCTCACGATGCTGATGTCGGAATGGGCGATGCCGGCGGCCTCCAGCTTGGAGACGGCCGCGCTGGCATCGTTGTAGTCGTCGTACAGGGCGGTGATGGTCTGATGGGCCATGGGGTACTCCTGTGGGCGGACGAGGGTGGGAGGGGCCGAGGCGGGCTTACTGCGCCGCCACGTTGCCCTTGAAGTCGACGCCGACCTTGACCGGCTTGCCGTCGAGCACCGCTTCGCCGCGCCAGATGCCCTTGTCGTCCTTGGTCAGGCCCTTGACGTCCTTGTAGCCGGCCTCGGTGAGGCGGTGGTGCGTCTGGGCCTCGGTGAAGCTGTTGGCGCCTTCCTCGAGCTTGGCGTTGGACGCGGCCTTGGCGGTGGCGGGCTTGGTCGCGTCCGGCTTGTCGGTGTTGGGCCGGGTCACGGCCTCCTGGCCGCCGGAGGTGGCGCTGGACTTGGCGTCCGGCGCGGGGGTGCCGGTCACGGTGGTCTGGGCGAAGGCCGAACCCGCACCGAGGACCGTCAGGATGGCGAGGGTGGTCAGGGACCGTTTCACGGCGTTCTCCTTAGTCAGTCTGCGTCTGGGACGCTGAGATCCGTCTGCGAGTGGGCGACGGGCGAAAGTCCCTCTCAATTCGGCAGGACGGCAAAGCGTTCCAGGCCGGAGCCCGGGAACTCGAAACAGAGCCCAGAAATTCAAGCCAAAGCTCAGGCATTCGGACACGAATGGCCGAGCCTGCGCGTTGTCATAAATGTTCCATCTTGTCGTGACAGGTCTTGGCGGATGACATGACAAGATCAGCGCCAGCACAGGACCCGACCTGTTCGGTGCGGATATCCAGGATCGCCTCCGAATCCGCCGCTGAACGCGAGAAAACTCTGAAAGCCCGGACGAAAGTTCGGTCGAGCGCTCGGCCTCGACGCGGCGCAGGGCAGGGCACCGATCCCGGCGCCCGCGCGGTCGCGCCCGGACGGAACGGGATTCCCGACGGCGCGAAAAATCTGTCCGGCCAGGGTTGCCAGCGCAAAAGGGAGCCTCTAAACACCCGCTCACACCGGGGCGGCACTCAACGCCCACCGGTCGCAGGCGCCCGTAGCTCAGCTGGATAGAGCACCAGACTACGAATCTGGGGGTCAGAGGTTCGAATCCTTTCGGGCGCGCCATTCTATTTCACGACATCTTCGAAGACCGAACCGGGCAGCGTTTCGCGCCTGAGGTTCCGGCCCGGCGGCCGCGGCGCTGCGGTTCCGCCCCGCCGTTCAGCGAGCCGTCACCCCCGGTCCCCTATCCGCACCCGCTCCCCATCCTGTAGGACGGCGCAGGGCCCGCGCTGCGCTGCGGTGACCGCGCCCCGGGGCGACCGGGACGGGCAAGGGACGGAGGACGGGAGCAGGTATGTCGCGAATCCACGCCGCCTATCCGAGGCTGTTCCGCGTGGCGGCCTGGCTCAGCGTCGCCGCCCTGGTCTGGCTCTCGTGGATTCCGCGGGAATGGGAGGCGCGCACCTCGCTGCCCGGGCAGATCGAGCACACCGTCGCCTATTGCGGTGCGGCCGGGCTGTTCGTCCTCGGCTACGGCGCGCGGCGCTGGTGGCGGATCGCCCTGCCGCTCGTGGCCCTCGGGGGCGCGCTGGAGATCGGCCAGTCCTGGATTCCGGGCCGGACCGCCCAGGTCGTCGATTTCGCGGCGAGCGGCACGGGAGCGCTCCTCGGCACCCTGGCCGGCCTGCTCCTGCTGCGCCTGCTGGTCAGGACCCGGATCTTTTCGCGCTGATCTTGCCGCGCCGAACCCTGCCGCGCCGACTCATCGCCAATCGCGTCGCCCGCCCGTGCCGGCCGGTCACGCCTTCCGGGGCGAGACGGGCGCGGGCTCGGAGTTCCAGACCAGGGACGTCGCGATATAGGTCGCCTCGACCGCCACGAGCATCCAGATCGCATCCGCCAGGACGATCCCGATCGCGCGATGCTCGAGGGCGCCCTCGACGCCGATGGCGACCGCCAGCAGCGAGACGATCACGAGCAATCCGGGCAGGCGAACGGCCTGGCTTGCGGCGGCTCCGAGCGAGGCGAAACAGATCAGCAGCATTTGCGCACCAACACCAACGCTGCCGAGACTACCTAGGTATTTGGAGGACACAAGCAGAAATAAAGAGCAGATTTGTGCTTTGCAGCATTGAAGCTGCACTGCGGTCGTCATCCTATTACAAGCCACAGCAGCCCATAAGCCGCCCAGCAGAGGAAGATCACCCAGGCCAAGGTCAGTCCCACGCCGAGGCCGAGGGCGGCCAGGATCGATCCGCCGTGCAGGAGACGGCCGACCGCCGCCCGGACGGACCGGGCCGGCGGAGCCTCCCCGAGACGCTCGGGATCATGCGCCTGATCGGGCGACCGGTTCATCGAGGGGTTCCCAAGGGACGGACATCGGCACGGCACGCGCTGAAATGTGCCCCCTCAACGCCATCGGGCAGACTATCGTTGCACATCGAAAGCGGCCGTCAAGTCCATCCGCCCCTCGACCCGGGCCGAAGCCGTATCCGCCGAAGAACGCGCCCGCGAAATCTGGCCCATGAGACATCTATCCCATGGTAAAATTGCCAATGACAAGATTTTCTGATGACAAGAATTGCCAAATACAAGAATTTCTTAAGACAAGACCCGCACAAGACAAGACCTGCCCAGGAAGCGGGATGATCCGCGCGCCGACGGGAGCGGAGCCGGCCGGTCCCGACAGCCCGCGCGGCCCGATGCGTTGCCGGGCCGACGAGCCCTGGGCAGTCACGCTCCCCCCGCCGGGACGCTCTCGCCGGCCTCGCGGGACGCCGCCCCGCCGCGCCGGCCGAACGGCGCGAAGGTGTCGAAGGGCTTGAACCGGACCGCGCGGAGCAGCGGCCGCGCGAGGGCCAGGGGGCCGGCGAGCCCGAGGCGATTCAGGCTCCTGGCGATCAGGCAACCGCGGATGGCGAAGAAGGTCCCGAGGCCGAGATCGCCGAACATCCGGGCGATGCTCGTCCGATCGTCCCCGAACAGGGGGTCCGCGGTGAAAGACAGACGCCCGTGATCCAGGATCACGACCGATGCCGCGATGCACCGCAGGATCTGAAGGGAGGACGGGGGCGCGGAGGGCGCGACACCGACAGGTCGATCCCGCTTCGGCTCACCGACGGCCGGACGCGAAATCGGACTGTGGATCGCCGGATCCAAGCGAGCCCCCAGCGTCGGCAACGTCCCGGGACGTCCCATGGAATCGCGCGACGCATCGCGCGTCGGCAGGAGGCCGGAATCAGGGTGGCGGAAGCCTCAGCGGCATGGGCCCGTCGAGCCCTGCGCCTCCTGCCCGCTCGGGCCGCGTCGGCGCCGGGGGGCTCCGTAAACCGGGCGGACACCCCTCCGGGGGCCACCCCGCGCGGATGGACGGGTCCCGCAGCCCCGCCGCGTCAGGAGCCGGCGCCCTCCTGCGGCTCGGGCACCGCCGTCCTCGCTTCGTTGCGGCTGCGCTCGGCGCGCAGCTCCCGCTCGGCCATCAGCCAGAACTCGACCTCGAATCCCTCGGGGCGGTGGTTGCGCTCCCAGATCTCGTGGGCGCGTTCGCGGATTCGCTCGAACGTGATTCCGTCATCCGACATCGTGCCTCCTGCTCCTTCGGCTCGGTCACAGCCCGCTGCGTCGACGCGGGGCCAACGCTCCAGGGCGGGATTCGTCCCCGGGCGGGATTCGTCTTCAGGACGGCATCGCCCGCCCGCTTTCCCACAAGCGGGCGGCCGGGGCGGTTTGACCGGCCCCCCGGAAACCGCCTAGCCTGTCCCGCGACGGTTCCTCGGTCACGAGGATCAAAAGGGAACGCGGTGAGGGTGTGAGCCCGAGGCCGCGGCTGC
>NZ_JBYSXL010000083.1:0-17685 GCF_058782155.1 Methylobacterium sp. FW306-05-D | reverse complement strand
ATCCCCCTCACAGGGGATCCGCAAGAGCAAATACGCCGCCCACGCTTCTCTTTCTCAGATTCACTTGTCAAAGAACATGGCCCGGATGGAACCCATCCGACCCGGCACCCTCACAGACAAAAACAGTTGGTCATCCAGCTCTTTGCCGGATCCCCACCCGATCATCTCTCTGTAGAAGCGCCAGCGAGCCGCCAACCCCGTTGGCCGCCGCCGATGGGCCGGGGTATACGGACGCGCTCGGGGCCCGTCAACACCCAACATCACATTTTTAAGACGCCCATGCGGATTCCGCCGTCGCGGCCCGGTCGACGGCCGGGCTCGCTCAGGAGCGATCCTGAGATCTATCCTGGCACGGGCCCCTCCCGCGGGCGAGGCCGGCACGCCCGCTGTCCACCGGGGATCGGTGCCGCCGGGCTCCGGGAACGGCCGGGGCGAAGCGCGATCCGATGCATTCGGCGGCTGCGACCGCGCCCGGATCATTCACGGCATCTTCACACGATTGCCACATCACTCTGGCAAGCGCGCAGCCTCGCCCCACCGAGACTTAGGGCTCTACGCCGTCCGGATACCGTCCGGTCTTCGGTCGGGTGATGGACATACCCTAATCTAGTGAAATACCCGCCGGGGATCGAGCGACAGCATCGAAACCCTTGCTTCAGAAACCCTTGCCTCAACTGTTTGGCTCGCTCAAACTACAGTCGTCGAGAGGGGCGGGCCCCGCCGGAACTGCCGGGAAGGAAGAGAATCGTGACGAAGGCCCGGGATTCGGCCGAGCTGGTCTCGGCACTGGCGCAGTGCCGGACGGCGTTCATCGGCGTGGCCGCCATGAGCGGGCTCGTGAACGTCCTCTACCTCACCGGCTCGTTCTTCATGCTCGAGGTCTACGACCGGGTCATCCCGAGCCGTTCGGTGCCGACGCTGATCGGCCTCTGCATCCTCGCCCTCGTGCTCTACGTTTTCCAGGGCCTCCTCGAGGCGCTGCGCTCGCGGGTCCTCGCCCGCATCGGCGCGGCCTTGGACGAATCCCTGAGCGGACGGGTCTTCGACATCGTGGTGCGCGCGCCGCTCAAGGGAGCCGCCCCCGGCGATGGCCTCCTGCCCCTGCGCGACCTCGACCAGCTGCGCGCCTTCCTCGGCGGGTCCGGCCCCTCCGCCTTCTTCGACCTTCCCTGGATGCCGATCTATCTCCTGATCTGCTTCCTGTTCCATCCCCTGATCGGCGTCGCCGCGCTGATCGGCGCGGCGGTGCTCGCCACCCTCGGCCTCCTCACCGATCGGGCCACGAAGCATCCGGCCCAGACCGCCACCGCCCACGGCCTGCGCCGCAACGGCCTCGCGGAGGCCGGCCGCCGCAACGCCGAGGTGCTGGCCGCGATGGGCATGCAGGGGCGCTTCGGCACCCGCTGGGCCCTGGCCAACCGCGACTACATGAACGCGCAGCAGCGCGCCTCCGACATCGCCGGCGGCTACGGCGCGGGCTCGAAGGTGTTCCGCACCGCCCTGCAATCCGGCGTTCTGGCCCTGGGCGCCTATCTCGTCATCAACGGCCAGGCCTCGGCCGGCATCATCATCGCCTCGTCGATCCTGGTGGCCCGGGCCCTCGCCCCGGCCGAGCTCGCCATCGCCAACTGGAAGGGCTTCGTGCAGGCCCGCCAGTCCTGGACCCGCCTGTCCGACCTCTTCGCCCGCATGCCCGCCGCCGCACAGCCCCATGCGCTGCCGGCGCCCACGCGCTCGCTCCAGGTCGAGGGCGTCAGCGTCGCCCCGCCCGGCACCCCGCGCCTCGTGGTCCAGGACGTCAGCTTCGCCCTCCAGGCCGGCCAGGGCCTCGGCATCATCGGCCCCTCCGCCTCGGGCAAGTCGAGCCTGGTGCGGGCCCTGGTGGGGGTCTGGCCGGCCGTGCGCGGCAAGGTCCGCCTCGACGGCGCCGCCCTCGACCAATGGTCGGCCGACGATCTCGGTCCGCATATCGGCTTCCTGCCCCAGGAGGTCGAGCTGTTCGCCGGCACGGTGGCGGAGAACATCGCCCGGTTCGATCCGCAGGCCCCCTCCGACGCGGTGATCGCGGCCGCCCGCGCGGCGGGCGTGCACGAGCTGATCCTGCGCCTGTCGGAGGGCTACGACACCCGGATCGGCGAAGGTGGCGCCGGCCTCTCCGCCGGCCAGCGCCAGCGGGTCGGCCTCGCCCGGGCACTCTACGACAATCCCTTCCTCGTCATCCTCGACGAGCCCAACGCCAATCTCGACGCCGAGGGGGAGAACGCCTTGACCCAGGCGATCATCGGGGTCCGGCGGCGCGGCGGCATCTGCGTCGTCATCGCCCACCGGCCGTCCGCCCTCAGCGCCGTCGATCTCATCCTGATGATGGCGGAGGGCCGCGCCCAAGCCTTCGGACCCAAGGACGAAGTCCTCAAGCGCGTGCTGCGCCCGGCCTCGGTCCCCGTCGAGACCCGCCCCGTGGACACGCGGGCCGCCCCCGGCGCCCTGCAGGAGAGCGCATGATGGCCCTCGCCCTCAGCCCGACCGACCTTCACCCCGCCCTCACGGCCCCGCGTCCGACCGCCCAGGGCTCGATCCGCCGCCACCTCGCCCTCAGCGTCGCCCTGGGCGCGGTGCTGGTGGTGGGCGTGGGCGGCTGGGCGACCTTCACCCAGATCTCCGGCGCCGTGATCGCGCCGGGCCAGCTGGTGGTCGAGTCCGACGTCAAGAAGGTGCAGCATCCCACCGGCGGCGTCGTCGGCGAGCTGCGGGTGCGCGAGGGCATGCGCGTCAAGGCCGGCGACATCCTGATCCGCCTCGACGAGACCCAGACCCGGGCCAATCTCGACATCATCCTGAAGGCGCTGGACGAACTCGCCGCCCGGCGCGCCCGCGACGAGGCCGAGCGCGACGGCGCCGCCGCCATCACCTTCCCGCCCGAATTGCTGGCCCGCAAGGACGGCGACCCGGCCGTGGCGCACCTGATCGAGGGCGAGACCCGGCTGTTCAACGCCCGCGTGGCCGGGCGCGAGGGCCAGAAGGCGCAGCTGCGCGAGCGGGTCCAGCAATTGCGCGAGGAGATCAAGGGCCTGACCGAGCAGGTCGCGGCCAAGGCCCGCGAGGTCGGCTTCATCACCGGCGAGCTGCAGGGCGTGCGCGAACTCTACGCCAAGAACCTGGTGCCGCTGGCCCGGGTCAACGCCCTGGAGCGCGACGCCGCCCGCCTCGACGGCGAGCGCGGCCAGCTCCTGGCCTCGACGGCCTCGGCCCGCGGCAAGATCGCCGAGACCGAGCTGCAGATCCTGCAGATCGACGGCGACATGCGCACCGAGACCGGCAAGGACCTGGCCGAGATCCGCGGCAAGTGGTCGGAATACATCGAGAAGCGCGTCGCCGCCGAGGACCAGCTCAAGCGCGTCGACATGCGCGCGCCGCAATCGGGCACGGTGCATCAGATGACGGTGCACACGATCGGCGGCCTGGTGACGCCCTCCGAGCCCGCCATGCTGATCGTGCCGGAGGCGGACCAGCTCGCGGTGGAGGTCAAGATCCAGCCGCAGGACATCGACAACGTCCGCCTCGACCAGGCGGCGGTGCTGCGCTTCTCGGCCTTCAACCAGCGCACCACCCCCGAGATCGACGGGGTGGTGTCGCGGGTCTCGGCCGACGTCACCGCGGACCCGAAGACCGGCATGAGCTACTATACCGCCCGCATCCGGGTGCCGGAGGACCAGAAGGAGCGCCTCGGCACGGTTCGCCTGGTGCCGGGCATGCCCGTCGAGACCTTCATGCAGCTCGGCAACCGCTCGGTGCTCAGCTACCTCACCAAGCCGCTGACCGACCAGATCGCCAAGGCCTGGCGCGAGAAGTAGGCGCCAGGCGGCGGGCCCGGCTCGCGGGGACATTCCGGTCCCGGCCCGCCCGCGGGCCGGAAGGCGCGCCGGAGCGATCGGAGATCCGGCTCCGCCGCGATCAGCAGGCCGGCTGGGCCACGGGCCCGAGGCAGCGCAGGACGGTCCGGATATGGACGCGGAGCGCCAGGATCCGCTCGGAAAGCGGCGCGTCGTCCGAACCAGCAGACTGCCCTTCGGGCTCGGTCATCGATCAGCCTTTCCAGATATCGCCGGACATTTTGCAGTGCAATAAAATCAAAAAGTATTATTGCCCTTGGGATGTCAAGACCTGCTTCTAGCTAAATTGCGCATCGCAATCATCGGCGGCATCGTCTTCGAACGGGACGCCGCTTCTACCTGTCGCAACTTGAGACCGGACGACGACATCCTGCGCTGAGGACGACGCAGCATGGATCCGGACGGCCGAGCGCCAGCGAACCGCGACGGAGGCCTCGTCCCGACCGGCCCAGGGCGGACCGGGCGGCAGGCCGGCGGAAGCGGCGGCGTCGCACTCCGGCATCGCCCTGCGTTCCGAGGCCCGTTTCCCCGATGCGCTTCCACTTCGACCTGACCGATGGCCGGACCACGATGCCCGATACGACGGGGGCCGAGGCGGCCGACCTCGCGGAAGCCATCGCCCAGGCCGCCCTGGTGCTCGAGGAACTTCGCAAGGGCGGCGAACTGATCCATGTCGATGACGCCTGGGACCTCGTGATCCGGGATGCGGACGGACGGGACCTGCACCGCATGCCGGTCGCGCCGAGGGCATGAGCGTTCGTCGCCGAGGCTCTGCCGCTTCGCCCGGGTCGCGCATCAACGGTCCGTGCATCGGACCAGCGTTCCAAAATTCCGTGCCTGGCGGTTCCGAGCCGCGTCCGGAAACCCTGCCCGGAGCGGTCCCGCCCGGGCGGCGAGGCTCCTGCGCGGTCCGCCCCGCACGATGTCCCCGTCCGGAGGTGGGGACCGACCCCTCCGGGGGCCAGTTTCGGGCTGGATCGGCTTCGGGCCGGGTCAGCTTCGGGCCAAGTCGGCGGCGAGACGGGCGAGGCGCCCGTCCGGATGCGCCAGGGTCTCGAGGATCGAGAAATGGTTGGTCCCGTCGAGACCGATGCAGCGGGTCTCCGCATCCGCGGCCGCGCGCGCGGCCGCGTAGTCCAGGGACTGGCGCCGGAGTTCGGGCAATTCGTCGGTCCCGTAGGCGAGGACCAGCGGGGCCTGGCGGCGGGGTGGCCGGCGGATCGGCGACAGCGCCTCGACCTCCCCGGGCGTGAGACGGAGCGCGTCGTCGAGGGAGGTCCGGCGGATCGGCGCGAGGTCGTAGATCCCGCTGATCGCGAGGCCCGCATCGGCGTCCGGCCCGTCCAGCGCCAGGGCGGCGAGATGGCCGCCCGCGGACCAGCCGGAGACCACGAGGCGGCGTCGGCCGAGGCCGGCGGCCGCGTCGCGGGCCCGCAGGCAGCGCAGGGCCGCCCGGATCTCGTCCGCGATCCGGGTCAGCGAGGCCTCGGGCGCCAGGGTGTAGCCGATCAGGGCCACGTCGAGGCCGAGGGCGAGCGGTCCCTCCGCCAGGCAGGCGAAGCCCTCCTTGGCGTTGCGCTGCCAGTAGCCGCCATGGATGAAGGCCAGCAGCGGCGCGCCGGCGCGTCCGCAGGCGAACAGGTCGATCCGGTTGCGCGGACCGGCGGCGTGGGGCGGACCCGGATCGTAGGGCAGGTCGAGGATGTGGCCCGGCCGCGCCCGGAAGGCGGCGCTGCGGGCCCGCCAGTCGGCGAGGCGGGCGGCGCTGTCGGCCACCGCCCCGGAATTGTCGTAGGCCCGGCTCAACGCCGCGCGGTCGAGGTCGCGCCCGTCCGCCCGGGGGGCCGCTTCGGTCTCAAGCCTCATCGCCGGTGCCCCGGTACCAGTCCACGAGGTCGCCGCCTTGCGCGAACCAGACGTCGCCGCGGGCGAGCAGCGCGTCGAGGAGACGCTCCAGCAGCCCGATGCGGTGCGGCACGCCGGTGATGTAGGGATGGACGGCGAACCCCATCACCTTGGCGCCGCCCAGCGGCCCGTCCCCGGCCGCCTCCGCGGCGAGGCGCGCGACCTGGGTGAGCGCCCGGTCCACGAATTCCTCGGCCCGGTGGTGCTGGATCGCCAGCAGGGGGATGTCGTTCAGCTCCACCGAGTAGGGCAGGGCGATGAGCGGGCGGGTCGCGGTGGCGATGCGGCTCGGCCGGTCGTCCACCACCCAGTCGCCGACATAGTCGAGGCCGGCGGCGGCGAGGTGGTCCGGGGTGTCGAGGGTCTCGGTGAGGCCGGGCCCCAGCCAGCCGCGCGGGTCGGCCCCGGTCACGGCCCGGATCGCCGCGAGGGTGCGGGCGATCATCGCCGGCTCGTCCGCGATACGGTGGGTCGGCACCTGGTGGAAGCCGTGGCCCATGAACTCCCAGCCGGCGGCGTGCGCGGCCTGCGCCACTTGCGGGTAGGCTTGGCAGACCGAGCCGTTGATCGAGAGGGTCGGGCGGATGCCGCGGGCCGCGAAGGCCGCGAGGAAGCGCCAGAACCCGACCCGCATGCCGTATTCGTGCCAGCCCCAGTTGGCGAGATCGGGCAGCAGGGGGGCACCCGTCGGCGCCACCAGGATCTGGCGCGGCATCGGGTTGTCGATGAGCCAGTGCTCGACGTTCACCACCGGCCAGATCGCCACGTGCTTGCCGTCCGGCAGGGCGAGGCGCGGCCGGTCGATGGCGGCCCGGTAGGCGAGCCGCCGCTCGGGCCGGCGGGGGTCGGAGACATCCGGTTCGGTCATGGGAATTCGCAGCCGTGTGCGCGGGGCCTTCCCTCCCCCCTCTGTGGGGGAGGGTGGTGCGTCGTGAGCGTCACGCCGCCACCCGGCCGTGGTGGCTGTGGAGCTGGGCCGAGAGCATCCGGCGGATGTCGTTGAAGGCCGGGCTCGAGACGTCGCGGCGCCGGGGCAGGGTGATGTCGTGCACGGCGTCGATCCGGCCGGGGCTCGGCGACATCACCACGACGCGGTCGGCGAGGAAGATCGCCTCCTCGATGGCGTGGGTGACGAACAGGACGGTGAGGCCGGTGCGGCTCCACAGGTCGAGGAGCTCGTCCTGCAGGCGCTCGCGGGTCATGGCGTCCAGGGCCCCGAAGGGCTCGTCCATCAGCACCATCTCGGCCTCGTTGGCGAGCACCCGGGCGATGGCGACGCGCTGCTTCATGCCGCCCGAGAGCTGGTGGGGATGCGCGTCCGCGAAGGCGCCCAGGCCCACGAGGTCGATGTAGCGGGCCACCGTGTCGCGGATCTCGGGCGCGGGGCGCTGGCGGGATTTCGGGCCGAAGCCGATGTTGTCGCGCACCGAGAGCCAGGGGAACAGGCCGTAATCCTGGAACACCATGCCGCGCGACGGGTCGGGGCCCGCGATGGGCTTGCCCCACATGCACGCTTCGCCGGAGGAGGGCGCCTCGAAGCCGGCGGTGATGCGCAGCAGGGTGGACTTGCCGCAGCCCGAGGCGCCGAGCAGGCAGACGAACTCGCCCCGCTTCACCGTGAGGTTGGCGCCCTTCAGGGCGGTGACCGTCCTGCCCTGGACCGCGAAGGTCTTGCCGACGTCGCGGATCTCGAGAATCGGGAGCGTCGGATCACCCATGCGACGGACTCCAGGCCAGGAGGCGGCGGCCGATCAGCATGACGATCCGGTCCGACAGGAAGCCGGCGACGCCGATGACGATCATGCCGCAGATGACGATCTCGGTGCGCGAGAGCTGGCGCGCCTCCATGATGATGGCGCCGAGGCCCGTCTGCACGCCGGTCATCTCGCCGACCACGATGACCACCCAGGCGAAGCCGAGACCGAGGCGCAGGCCCGTGAAGATCGACGGCAGGGCGGCGGGCAGGACCACCCGGGCGAACTGGGCCGAGCCCCGGCAGCCGAGCATGCTGGCCGCCTCAAACAGGCGCGGCTCCACCGAGCGCACCCCGAAGACGGTGTTGACGAGGATGGGGTAGAACGCCCCGAGGAAGACGAGGAAGTAGGCCGAGCGCGGGCCGAGGCCGAACAGGATCATCGCCAGCGGCAGCCAGGCGGTGACGGGGACGGGCCGCAGGATCTGGAAGGTCGGGTCGAGGAGCTGGCGCATCAGCGGCACCCGGCCGATGAGGAGGCCGAGCGGCAGCGCGCAGAGCACCGCCAGGGCGAAGCCTCCATAGACCCGCGACAGCGAGGCGGCGAGATGGGTCAGCAGGGTGGCGCTGAAGGCGTCGTCGTTGATGCCCCCGACCGCGAGGTCGACGAGCGCCGTCCCGACCTCGGCGGGCGGCGGGATCAGGCTGTAGGGCCGCCCCGTGGTGAGGAGATGCCAGACGAGGGCGAGCAGGGCCGGGATCGCGAGCGCCAGGGCCGCCTCGCGCAGGCGCGCCCAGGGGATTGCCAGGCGCGGGCGGGGCGGGGCCGCCGGCACGGGCGCCGCCGCGGCGGCCGGCGCGGTGCTCACGCGTCCCTCATGGCATCGACGAAGCGGGTGTCGATGAAGGTCGAGAAATCGGGCAGGCGCTTGATCTGCTTGAGGGCCAGCATGCGGTCGGCATAGACCTTGGCCTGGGCGATCTCGGTCTGCCCCAGCTTCCACTTCAGCTCGACGTTGGGGGCGGAGAGTTCCAGGGCCTCGCGCTTCTGCCCGAGCTTGGCCACCGCCATGGCGATCATCGCCTCGCGATTCCCCTGCGCGTAATCGGTGGCCTTGCGGTGGATCTCCAGCATGGTGCGCACGATCTCGGGCCGCTGCGCGGTGGTGTCGGCGTGCGCGCCGAACACCATGTTGAGGGCGCCCATCTCGGTGCCGTAGGGATACTCGACGAGGCTGCCGACGCCGCTGGCCAGGCTCACGCCCGGAGCCGGCTCGGCGCCCACATAGGCGTCGATGTCGCCGCGCGCCAGCGCGATGTGCATCTCCGAGAACGAGATCCGCACGGGCGTGATGTCCTTCACGCTCATCCCCTCCTGGCGCAGGCGCTCCAGGGCGAAGACCTCCTGGGTCGAGCCCGGCCAGAGCGCGACGCGCTTGCCCTTGAGGTCCTTGAGGGTGGCGATGCCCGCATCCTTCTTGGCGATGATCGCCATGCCGCGGTTGCAGGTCGAGGCGATGATGACGAGGGGTTCGCCGGCGGCCGCCCCGAGGGTGCCGGCGGCGATGCCGAAGGTTCCGAAATCCACCGACTTCGTCACCACCGCGTTCTTGCACTCGGTGGGGCTCTCGAAGGGCACGACCTCGACCGTGAAGCCCGCCGGGGTGAACTGCGCGTAGAAATGCGGGGCGATCGAGTGGATCAGCTTCAGGGAGCCCATCCGGATCACCGTGGGACCTTGGGCACGGGCCGGGCGGGGCAGGCCGAGGGGGGCGGCCAGGAGGCCGGCGCCGAGGCCGGCCAGGAGGGTGCGACGGCGGATCATGGGCGGGCTCCGGACAGCGATTCTCCCCGTCGACGCTAGGACGCGCCCGTGTTGCACACGAGTGCTGTTTGTTGACTGGCCCGTTGCCCTTCAGGCAACAGTACGGGGCGCGGCGGACCCGGACGATGAAGCACCTACGCATCCTCACCTACGTGGCCGAAGTGGCCCGGCACGGGGCGATCCGCCGGGCGGCGGAGCGGCTCAACATCACGCCCTCCGCCCTGACCCGGCAGATCCAGGACCTCGAATACGAGCTCGGCACGCCGATCTTCGAGCGGGTGGCCCAGGGCATGCGCCTCAACGCGGCCGGCGAGCTGCTGGTGCGCCACATCCGCGACCAGCGCGCCGACCTGGAGCGGGTGCGCTCGCAGATCGCCGACCTGTCCGGCGTCCGGCGCGGCCACGTGGCGCTGGCCTGCAGCCAGGCCTTCGTGAACCACGTGGTGCCGGACGAGGTCGAGGCCTACCGGGCGCAGTTCCCGCAGGTGACCTTCACCGTGCAGGTGCGCGACCACGTCCAGGCGGTGGCGGCGCTGGCGCAGTTCGAGGCCGACCTCGCCCTGGTGCTGCAGCCGCCGCCCTCGGCGGACATGCAGGTGCTGTTCTCCTGTCGCCAGACGCTGTGCGCCCTGGTGCGGGCCGAGCATCCCCTCGCCGCGGAGGCCGGACCGGTGCGCCTGCGCGACTGCCTCGCCTACCCGATGGCGCTGCCGGACCGCTCGCTCGCCATCCGCCACCATGTCGACGACGCCCTCGCCCGGCGCGGCACCCCGGTGAACGCGGTCATCGAGTCGAGTTCGCTGGAATTCCTGCGCAACCTCGTCCTGCGCGAGGACGCGGTCAGCCTGCAGGTGCCGAGCGGCATCCCCGACGATCCCCGCCTGCGCTCCCGGCCCATCGACGGGCGCGACCTCGCCCCGATGGCGCTGATCCTGGCGCAGCTGCGCGGCCGCACCCTGCCGGTGGCGACCGCGAAGTTCGCCGACCGCTTCGCCAGCAGCCTGCACCGGCGCTACGGCGTCGCGGCCCCCTGAGGGCGGATGCGAGGCTGCGGGCGCCCCGCCGCATCCCCACCTGGGGGCCGGGGCACCGAGACGGAGGGGGGTGATGAAGCGGAGACGCGCGGCCGCGGGCTGGATCGGCCTCCTGGCGAGCGGGGCGGCCCTGGCGGTGGCGGCGGCGCCCGTGCTCGCGCCGGCCTACCGCGCCGGCCGTCTCCTCGCGGCGGCCGAGGATCCCGGCGCCCTGGCGGAGATCCGCCTGGAGCGCGCGGCCACGCCGGAGCGCCTGGAGGCCGGCCTCGATGCCGCGCTCGCGGCGGAGGACGAGGACCTGGCCTCGAGCTTCCTGGCGCTGGCCGAGGCGCGCGGCCTGCCCGTCGACCCCGCCCGGCGGGGGCGGGTGGAGGCCCTGACGCAGGGGCGCGGCCTCCGCGCCGCGCGGGATTTCGCCCGCGGGGCCGTCTCGGGCGAGGCGGAGGGAACGGCGGGCCTCGCCGGGTCGCTCGCCGCCGACGTCTCCGGAATCGGCGACCTGCGCGACCTCCTGCGCGAGGGCGGGCGCTACGCCCGCGCCGAGCCCTACGATCCGCTCCTCCTCGGGATGGCCCTGGTCGGCCTGCCGCTCACCCTCGCCACCTGGACGGCCGGGGCGGGGGCAGGCCCGCGCGCGGGCCTGACCGTGCTGAAGGCGGCCCGGCGCGGCGGCCGGCTCTCGCCCGCGCTCGCCGCGAACCTCGGCCGCACGGTGCGGGCCGGCCTCGACGGGGAGGCCCTGGGCCGCGCGGTCGGCGCCTCCGCCCGCCTCGACCTCGCCGGTGCCCGGACGGCCGCGGGCCTCGCCATCCGTCCCGGCACGGTGGCGCGCCTCACGACCCTCGCGGGCGATGCCCTCGTCCTCGGCCGCCGCACCGGCCAGCGCGGGGTGATGCAGGTGCTCGGCCTCGCCCGGGACCCCGTCGACGTCGCCCGCGCGGTCCGCCTCAGCGAGCGCCTCGGCCCCCGCACCCGCGCCGCCCTCGCGCTTCTCGGGCGCGGCGCGCTCGCCCTCGGCGCCGGCCTCACGGCCCTCGCGAGCGCCCTGCTGGCCGGCCTTGCCTGGTGCTTCGGCCTCGCCCTGTTCTGCCGCCGCCTCGGACTGCTGATCGGCCGCCTGGTCTGGCGCCGTCCCGGGCGCAGGCGGCCCGCCCGGGAGGGGACGGGGCGGTCCGGGCCGGAGGACGCCGACGCCGCATGTCCGTCGGCAGCGCCGAATGCCGGACCGAGGGCCGGAGCCCGATGAAGGGCCTGGCGACGGGGTCCGGCCCGAACCGTCACGGCCTCGCCAGCAGGCCCGCGGGGCGGCCGCCTCAGGCCGCGCGAAGGCCGTCGAGGACCGCTTCGTGCGCCGGCGCCGATGCGTCGGCCGGCCTCACGGCCGCGGGCGCCCGGCAGACGCGGTTCCGCCCCTGGGCCTTGGCCTCGTAGAGCCCGGCATCGGCCTGTCGCGTCGCGTCCTCGAAACTCCCGGCCTCCGGGGACATCATGGCGGCCCCGAGGCTCACGGTCACCGGGAGGGGCCCGGCCGGGAGGGGAAACGACGGATCGGCGATGCAGGCCCGCAGCCGTTCGGCCACGCCGAGGAGTTCGTTCATGTCGATGCCCGGAAGCACCACGAGGAACTCCTCGCCGCCCCAGCGGGCGACCATGTCCGTCGACCTCAGCACGGCCGTCATCCGGGCCGCGAACGCCGACAGAACGAGGTCCCCGCCCTCGTGCCCGTGGCGGTCGTTGATGGCCTTGAAGTGGTCGATGTCGAGGATCAGCACGCCTCCCGACGGGCCGGGCCCGGGATGCGGGAAGCGGCGGCGCAGCATCGTCTGCAGGCCGCGGCGGTTGGACAGGCCGGTGAGCGGGTCCGTCTCGGCGAGGCGCAGGAGGGTGCGGTGGGCGCGCTCGGCGGCCATCGCGATGAAACCGAAGTAGAGGAACACCCCCATGACCTGATCCACGACCATGGAGACGCGCGCGCTCTCGGCCGAGGCGACGGGCAGGTCGGTTCCGACCAGCATCCCGATCGAGAGCAGGAAGACGAGGGCGTAGAACCCGAACGCCACGGTCTCGATGGACTGCGCCCAGAGCCGCCCGGCCCCCGCCGAGAGGCGCAGGGTCTCGGACGCGGCCAGGAGGGTCGGCACGAGGCAGCAGGCGAAGACCCCCGCGAGCGCCAGCCGGATGGAGAGGCCGAGGCCGAGGGCGACCGGATAGAAGACGCCCGGAAGGGCGGCGAGGGCGAGGCCGAGCCCGACCCGCACCGGCCGCCCGAAGAAGCTGCGCAGCCCGGTCCAAGCGAGAACGAGGCTCGCGCCGTAGAGCCAGTAGACGGCCACCGTGACGGGGATGGGGGGCAACTCGCCCGGCGGCACGCGCATCATGATGAGCGACCCCGCCATCGACGCGCCCATGGCGCCCATCCACTGCCAGAGATGGGTCTGCTGACGCTGGCTGAGGGCCATGACGAGGAAGACCACGACGTAGGCGCACCGGCTGGCCGCGCTGGCAAAGTGAAGCGTGTAGAGATCAAGCGTCATGAACCGATACGATCCCGACCAGGAGAGCCGCACAGCCTGGAACTACATGCCGCTCGCGGAGCTCTGTCATACCTGGACTAATTCATGAAATGGTGGCCGACCCGAGGATCCTGGATCATCCGGAGATATCGAACTCTTAATCTTGAAATCAGGCGGCTTTTTCAAAGACACCTGGATACACCGAAGACCATTCGCCAAAAATATTAAAGATGGCATAATGTTCGGTCATCAATGGTCTGTAAAAGGTTCGAGCCGATAGGATGTGGCTCCCGGAGCGGGAGACCGCGGGAGGCAGTTCCGGGCGGCCGTCCGCTCGGGGCGGCGAACCTCGACGCCACCGCGCGGCGCATCCCTCCGAGAGCAGATACCATGTCGGCGCTGACCCTACGCCCGATCCCGATCCTGGTCGGCCTCCTCGCCCTCGCGCCGTCCGCGGGGCCGGCCCCGGCGGCGGAGCCGTTCGAGCCGGGCGGGGCGAGGGCGATCGGCTCGGAGGACGTCGCGGGCCTTCGGGCCGGGGACTGGCTCGTCCGCGGCCGCCTGTCCGGGTCGATCCCCACGCAGCGCCGCTCGCAGATCGATCTCATCGGCGGGCGGATCGACACGCCGGCGGCCATCCTCCCGGACGCCGATCTCTCCTACTTCCTCACGGATCACGTCGCCGTCGAAATCCAGGCCGGCGCCGTCCGGACCCGCCCGAGCATCCGGGGCTCGCTGGCGGGCGACATCGCGATCGGATCGATCTGGAACGCGGCGGCGATGGGGCTCGTGCAGATCCACCTCCTGCCGGGCGCGCGCCTCAATCCCTATGTCGGCATCGGGGTCGCCGCCTCGACGCCCATCGCGATCACGCCGGCCAGGGGCATCCCGGACTTCAAGCTCAAGTCGCAGGTCAGCCCCGTGCTCCAGGCCGGGTTCGACTACCACCTGGGCGGCAACTGGTTCGCGAACGCCATGGTGAAGTACGTCTTCGTGCCAACGCAATCCTACGCGATCGGCGGCGTCAAGGTGGAGGCCGACCTGAACATGCTCATGGTGGGCGCGGGCCTCGGCTACCGGTTCTGATACCCGGTCCCGGACCGGATCAGAGGTCCAGCACGTCGACCGCATCCCCCAGCCGCGCCCGCGCCAGGTCCGCCACGTGGCGGTGGTGGGTGAACAGGATCGGCTGGATGGTGTCGCCCACCGCCGCCAGGGCCTCGAGGCCGTGGGCGGTGCGGGCGTCGTCGAAGGTGAGGAAGAGGTCGTCGCCGATGAACGGGGCGGGCTCGGCCCGGGCGGCGTAATCCTCCAGGTAGGCCAGCCGCAGGGCGAGGTAGAGCTGGTCGCGGGTGCCCTCGCTCAGGCCCTCCACGGGCACGAGCGCGCCCGTGGCGCGGAGCCCGGCGAGACGGGGGATGTCGGCGGCGTCGTAATCCTGCGCGAGGCCCGCGAAGGCGCCCCCGGTGAGCGCCCCGAACAGGGCGCCGGAGCGCGCGAGCAGCGGGTCCTGCTGGCCGGCCCGGTGGCGGCCGATGGCGGTGCCGAGCATCAGGCTGGCGAGCTTCAGCACGGCCCAGTTCCGGGCATGGGCCTGGAGTTCGGCTTCCGCCGCCTTGCGCTGGGCCAGCGCCAGTTCGGCGCCGATGCCGCCCTCGAGCTCGGCGCGCCGCCGCTCGTGCCGGTCGCGGTCGGCGAAGGCCAGCTTCCCCCGCTGGTCGAGGTCCTCTTCCTCCGCCGCGAGGTTGGCGAGCAGGCCCTCGATGTCGTCGCCGGTGAGCGCGGCGAGGTCCGCCCGGAGATCGGCCTCGGAGAGGCCGTCGGCGGCGCGGGCGAGCTCGGCCCGGCGCTCGGCGAGGTCCGCCTGGCAGGCCCGGCGCGCGGTGAGGCGCGCATGCAGGGCCTCCGGGTCGGTGCCGGGCGGCAGCCCCGCCGCCGGCCCCTCGCCCAGGAGGGCGGAGAGGTCGGCGCCCGCCGCCTGCGCCGCCCGGGCCGCCTGCGCCCGGGCCGCCTCGGCCGCGTCGCGCTGGCGCGCCAGCTCGGCCCGGCGGGTCTCGCCCTTGAGGGCGCTCTGCAGGCGGGTGTGCAGGGCCTTCATGGCGGCGGTGGGGGGCAGGGCGGCGAGGTCGGGCGCCACCGCTTGCGTCAGGCGCGCCACCGCCCCGCGATAGACCTCAATGTCGCGCGCGATGCCGTTGACCCGGCCGAGGCGGTTGTCGCGCTCGGACAGGGCCGCCGGGACCGCCCGCCAGGCGGCCAGGGCCGCCTCGGCCTCGTCCGGCACGGCCTCGACGGCGAGGCCGAGATCGGCGAGGGCGGGCCCCCAGGCCCTGCGCCAGGCGGCCTCGCGGGCCAGGGCCTCGGCGAGGGCCGCCTCCGTACGGGCGATCTGCTCGGCGGCGGTCTCGGCACGGGTCTTGGCCTCGCGGAACCCCTCCCAGCGCAGGGCGAGTTCGGCGACCCGGTCCTCGAGGCGGGCCAGCATCCGGCCGAGATCGAGACCGTCGAGGTCGGGCAGGCCCGCCCGCCGGCCGAGAGCGGTGAGCGGCGCCCGGCAGGCCTCGACCCGGGCGTCCATGCGAGCCTGCTCCAGCCGTGTCGTCTCCAGCCCCTGCGCGGAATCCTGCAGGGTCTCGACCTCGGTGAGCCAGGCGGCCATCTCGGCCGGGGCGGCGGGGTCGATCCCGCAGGGAGCCCAGACCGCGCGCCAGGCGGCGGCGCCCTCGGCGAGCCGCGCCTCGCAATCGGCGAGGGCCTCCTGCGCCGCGGCCGCCTCGGTCTGCTCGGCCTCCAGGCTGCGGGTGTCGGCGCCCTGCTCGGCGACCCGGGCGGCGTCGCTCACGAGGTCGTCGGCCACCCGGTCGGCGGCGGCCAGGGCCGCGCCGAAGCGGGCGAGCACGTCGGGGGCGCCGCCGGGCAGGTCGGCCAGGAGCGCGTCGCGGCGGGCGCGCAGGTCGAGGAGGTCCGCCACGCTGGGGATCGGCCGCCCGGCGGCGCGGGCCTGCAGGCGGGCGCGGCGCTGGGCGACGGCCCCCTGCGCCGCTGCCAGGCGGTCGGCGGCCCGGTCGCGCTCGCGCAGGGCGCCGTCGAGGGTGCGGCGGAAGCGGGCCACCGCCTCGGCCGAGGGCGGACGCCCCGCCGTGTAGGCGGCGAGGTCCGGGATCGGCGGGCTGAGGCGGCCGGCCTGGGCGCGGATCGAGGCCGCCTCGCGGGTGAGCGCGGCCTCGAGGTCGTCGCGCCGGTCGAGGTCGCGGCGCAGGCCCGCGAAGGCCTTGAGGTCGGCCCGCAGGGGCGCCGGATCGGCGACGAGGCCGGCCCCCGCCATCGCGCCGGCGAGGCGGTCCCGCTCGGCCGCGCGGGCGGCGAGGTCCTGGCGCAGGCGGGCCAGCGTGGCGGCGTCCTCGCGGCCGGCGCGGATCAGGCCCTCGATGCGGGTGCGGGCCGCATCCGAGGGCTGGCGGGCCCGCAGGGCCTCGGCATCGGGCAGGCCGATCCGGGCGGCGAGCTGGGCGAGCTCGCGCGCGAAGGCGTCGGCCTCGCCCTGGATGCGGGGCAGGTCGATGCCGCCCTTGTCGAAGCGGTCGGTGCCGCGGAACGCCTCCAGGATCTCGTCGGCCCGGGCGAGCACGCCCTCGTCCACCGGCACCTGCTCCAGGGCGAGGGCCGCCTCCGCGGCGGCGGCCTGGGTCCGGGTCGCGGCCTCCCCCGTCGCCTTCAGGGCCGCCAGGGCCTGGCCGAGGCGGTCGATCCAGGACTCCGGCACCGCGATCAGGCCGGGCTCGGCCTCGGCGCGGGCGGCGGCCGCATCGATGGCCTGGAGGAGCGGGCCGACCCGGCGCAGGCGGGTGAGCCGGGCCTGCTCGGCGGCGAGGCGCCCCCGCTCGGCCTTCAGGGCGGCGAGGGCCGTCCCGGCCGCCTCGATCTCGCCGTTGAGGTCGCGCCAGTCGCCGGCCCGGAGCTCTCCGGTGCGGATCGCCTTGCGGGCCTCGTCGTAGCGGGCGAGCGCCTGGTAGAAGGTCCGGCTCTGGGCGGCCCGCGGCATGAAGATGCCGGCAGCTTCCCCCTCCAGCTCGGCCTGGAGGCCGCTGTAGCCGCGCAGGCCCGAAGCGGCCGCGAACAGGCTGGCGCCGACCTCGCCCTCGGCATCCATCATCTCGACGGCGCCTGCCCGCAGGGCGCGGGCATCGAGGCCGAAGGCGCGGCAGAACACCTCGCGGGAGAGCCCGCCGAGGAAGGGCGCCAGGGCGTCCTCGGGCAGCGCCGCGTCGGCGGCGTCCACGAGGGTGTTCCGGTTGCCCTTGCGCCGCCGGAAGGCCAGGCGGCGTCCGTCGGCGGCGCGGATCTCGGCGCCGATCCGCATCTGCGGCATGTCGTGCAGGAAGTCGTAGCGGGTGCGGGTCTCGATGCCGAACAGGAGGTCGGTGACGGCGCTCAGCGCCGAGCTCTTGCCGGCCTCGTTGGCCCCCAGCACCACGTGCAGGCGCGCATCCGGCCGGAACGTGACCGTGCGGCCCGTGAAGGGGCCGTAGCGTTCGAGGGCGAGGGAGAGGAGACGCATCGGAACCTTGTGGGGGCGTGATCAGCAGGTCCGCCCGGAGAGGCGTCCCAGGATCACCGCCTCGGCCTCCGCGCAGAGGGCGTCGAGGTCGGCGGCGAGGTCGTCCTCGGCGGCCAGCCCCGCCGGCATCTTGGCGGCGATCTCGGCGAGCGCCGCCCGGGCACGGGCGCGGAAGTCCGGCTCGTGGTCCACCGCCGCCAGCAGGGTGGCGGGGTCGATGGCCGCGAAGGCCTCGGGGCGGGCCTCGGCGTCGGGCCGGCGGGGGCG